>CAYPIB010000039.1:0-22919 GCA_964410675.1 uncultured Roseburia sp. | reverse complement strand
ATTCATCAACAGTATGTTCATCTGCCAATGTGGCAATTCCTTTAATAAACCATGCATCCACATCAGGGTCACGCTTACCGAGAACGCGGGCATGATGAGCATAAGCGGCCATACCGCGCAGGCCAAACAGCAGGGTAGAACGCAGAGAGAGCATATCCTCATCCCCATGAAAAAGTTCCTGCGTACTAATGACAGCATCCCCGCCTAAATTTTTACGCTCAGCTTTTATTTTTTTAGCCAATTTATGAATCTTTTTTTCATGAAAATTGACGTTGGTAATGGTAGTAAATAAGCCGTCGGTAATCAGTTCAACAGCTTTGGTACTGTCTGCATCTTTTTGCTGCACGGCTTTTGCCAGGGCAATCATTTCACAGGTCAGTACATCCTGTTCGTGTGCCACATCGGGCTTTTTGCCGCACATGCCTGAAATGGTACAGCCGGTTCCCTTTGCGGTTTGTTCACATTGGTAGCAAAACATATTTTCCATTTTATTCCTCCTCTATTGCGATGACAGCGACAGGGCAGCCTTCGGCAGCTTCTTTGGCTGTATTCATATTTTCGTCCGTAATCTCGCCGCAAACCTCGGCAAGACCATCATCCGCTAAGTTAAATACTTCTGGGCAGATTTGGGTGCACAAGCCGCAGCTAATGCAGCCGCTCCGATTAATAATAGCATTCATTTAGTTTTCCTCCTTTTATAAATTATTTTTCTTAGAATAATACTGTAAGCAGCATTTTGAACCGTTCCTCGGCATAGACAGCATGCGGGGTTTTCGCAGGCATGATGATGGTTTCTCCTGTCTGGAGCAAATATTCCATGCCGTCAATCGTAATTTTACCTGTGCCGTCTAAAGCCATAACCATCGCATCGCCATCCGACTCGTGAGTGCTGATTTCCTCACCTTTTTCAAAAGCAAATAAGGTCAGGCTGTGATAATTATTCTGCGCCAGTGTTTTGCTGACAATCTGGCCCGGAAGGTATTCCACCTGCCCTGCTAATGATAAGACCGTACTGTGTTCCATATTTTTAATTCTTTTTTCCATCATCGATTCCTCCATATTCTTTATTAGTATAGCCATAGGCTTATCTCTGTATTCCCCTCTATATTACTAGATTGCCTTTCAATAATATGTTGTTTTTACAACAAATAAGAATAATTTCCTTATTTTGGTCGTTTACACAGAACAAACGTTCTGATAACATGAATATAAAACAATAAGAAAAGAGGGATTAGGATAGGTGAGAGTATTATATTTCACATAGACGTCAATAGTGCTTTCCTTTCATGGGAAAGTGTATACCGTATGAAACACCTTCAGGGTAAGCTTGATTTGAGAAGAATACCTTCTGCCGTAGGTGGGGACATAGTAAAAAGACATGGAATAATACTTGCCAAGTCGATTCCGGCTAAGAAATATAACGTTAAAACGGGAGAACCGGTTACGGATGCTTTAAAAAAATGTCCGTCCCTTGTTCTTGTACCGCCTAATTATGAACTGTATGAACGCAGCTCAAGGGCCTTTATTAAAATTTTAAAAGAATATAGCGATAATGTGGAGCAATATAGTATCGATGAGGCATATGTTGATATGACGGGTACCCAGCTTTTATTCGGCTCTCCTGTTAGTGCCGCCGGAAAAATAAAAGCCCGCATCGAACGGGAACTTGGATTTACTGTAAATATAGGAATTTCAAGCAATAAAATTTTGGCTAAGATGGCTTCGGATTTTGAGAAACCAAATAAAGTTCACACTTTATTTCCGGAAGAAATGAAATATAAAATGTGGCATTTGGCAGCAGGTGATTTGTTTTTTGTAGGTCAAGCTACATTAAAAGTGTTAGATAAGCTGGGAATTTATACAATCGGCGAGCTGGCGAATACTGATGTAGGAATTTTGAAAGGGCATTTAAAGAGTCACGGGGAAGTTATATGGAAGTTTGCCAATGGTATTGATAACTCCATTGTAATCCCTGAGCCGGAACCAAATAAAGGATATGGTAATTCTACTACAATAGAGTTTGACGTAAATGATGCCGGTACGGCAAAATTAGTGCTGCTGGCACTGGCGGAGACGATTGGAAGCCGGTTAAGAAAAGACTGCGTTAAGGCAGAAGCAGTGGCAGTCGGAATAAAAAGCAGTGATTTTTCTTATGTTTCCCATCAGTGCGTATTGCCGGCAGCTACCAATATAACAAGTGAAATACACCAGGCGGCGGGCAGACTATTTGATGAATGCTGGGATGGACTGCCGGTTAGACATTTAGGGATTCATACGAGCCGGATACGCGGCAGCAGTGAGAGACAGATGTCTTTGTTTGATACGATTAATTACGAGAAGCTGGAGAAATTAGATAAATCAATCGACGATATCCGAAAGAGATATGGTCCGGATGCAGTTCAAAGAGCTGTTTTTGTAGAAAACGAAAAAGTGGATCATATGAGCGGCGGAATATCTAGAGAAAAAAGAACCGTAGATTATAAAAATGAGAAGGTGGATTAGTGGGATTTAATTTGACAGATATAAGGGCTGTAACCGAAGCCGGAAAACTAAAGGGAATACAAACAGAAATTGCGTGTGAGTGTTGGTTTACAAGTCAGGGAAGAACCATTCCCAAATTAATTAAAATTATGGATTCCGAAGGTGAAATATATTGCATTGACAGTATACAAGTGTTTTACTCGGAAGAAAAAAACTATTCCGGAATTAAAACAATTGAACATTTATGTAATTTAAAAATCGGTAATATAGAATATACGGTTAAGCTCATATTCAAAGTGGAAGAGTGCAAGTGGATTATCGTTATGATGTAGACGAAAGACAAAAAATCGGTGGTTTTATTCATAGCTCAAAACCACCGGTTTAAATTTGCAAAAGCTTACTTGTTAGGCTTATTCCCCGCCCGGACCATCTGTGCGTGGTACATCATCAGGACTAACATCATCGTCCGATAAGTCAATTTGTGGAATATTACCGTCGTCATAATCATCATTCGGTTTTTGCTCGTCAGGAAAAATCTCAATTCTTGGCTCCATAAACTACACCATCCTTTCACATAATAATCATTAGTAATATGTGCAGGAATTTCCTTATTATACAGAAAATGTTAAAAAATTGCATTCCAGTAAAAACAATAAATTTAATGTTCTAACATTGTCGATTTTCTCAAGCTTATCATTTTTTATATAAATAAACAACCCAGCTAAACATATAATATTTCGCTTAGGGGTTAACAGTATCATATCTGGAAAGCTAGAATACTTGAGTGATTTCATAACATATGATAGCATAATAATTGTAAAAAAATAAGGCAGGCAATATTTAAATGAAAAAAATAATGAATAAATCAATACTAATTACAATATTTATAATATTCTGTACGCTGATGAGTGCTTGTGGAAGTATCAATATGCAGGAGATGAGCAGTCTGGCATTTTCGGAAGATTCCTCGGGATTTAAAAGCGAGGGGGATTTGGAGGTACATTTTCTTGATGTTGGACAGGCGGACTGTACTGTAATAAGACAGGGCGATTATACGATGGTAATTGATGCCGGGACAGATGATATGGGTACTAAGATTCAGAATTATTTACAAAAGCTGGGTATCAGTAAAATTGATATCTTGATTGTAACTCATTGGGATGCAGACCATTGCGGCGGTGCCGATGTACTTGTAACAAAGTTCGATATTGGAAAAATGTACATATCTGATTTTTATAAGGATACAAGAGCATGTGAAGATGTTTTAAAGGCGATGTCATATAAAAATATTGCCGGCATTGTTCCGGCACCATTAGATACCGATTCACTTGGTGATGCGGGAATTCAATTTATCGGTCCATGTGACCAATATGATGATGCAAATAATAGTTCGATTGCCTTGCGGTTAACCTTTGCAAATAATAGATTTATTTTTGCCGGGGATGCGGAGGAAGAGGCAGAAGAAGATATGTTAAAGTTGGATGTTGATTTAACAGCCGATGTCTATAAGGTATCGCATCATGGCAGTAAGACAGCTTCCTCAAAAGAGTTTTTGCAGGCAATTTCACCGGCTCAGGCGGTTATCAGTGTTGGAGAGGGCAATTCATATGGAATGCCTCATGCAGCACCACTAAATGAACTGCGTGCCTTGGGGGTACAGGTTTTTCGCACAGATGAGGAAGGTAGTATAATTTGTATCTCTGATGGGACTAATTTATCTTGGAACATGGCACCGAGTGAGAGCTGGCAGACAGGTGAGGCAGGTCTTAATTCGGCGAAAGAGACAGAACCGGAAACAAACATTGAAACAAGCAATGAAGCCGGCAGTGATATGGGGTATAGTGAGGAAGCAAATTATATTATAAATACAAATACCGGTAAATTTCATATTCCAAGCTGTACTTCAGCTTCTGAGATGGCAGAAAAAAACAAGGAAAAAACAAATCTGACAAGAGAAGAATTAATAGAGCAGGGATATTCTCCATGCGGCCGCTGCAAGCCGTAAGCGTGACAATATGATGGAAAAGGAATGATTTTCTATTTCTTCTAATATATTTAAATAATTAGCAATCGGGAGTTTTTAATATTATGAGGAAAGAAGAAAATGAGGGAATAAGACTGGGTCGTTTAATAGTAACAGTTGCCTTTTTATTTTCCATGTTTTTTTTGGGAAGAGCAGCAGGATATGTAAAAAATCATGCCGATACTACGAGCGTCAATATTATTCAGTCTGAGAACTGGGGCCTGGGATTTGGACAGGAGGGGGCACAGCCGACGGGAACGGTTTCATCGTTGGAGCTGGAGCAATATAATGCTCATTATGTCGGGGATAACAACAAAAAGGTAATCTATCTCACCTTTGATGCCGGATTTGAAAACGGAAATACGGATGCTATATTGGATGCCCTAAAAAAACATAACGCTCCGGCAACCTTTTTTATTGTCGGACACTATTTGGAATCAGCGCCGGAACTTGTAAAGCGTATGGTAGCAGAGGGACATACGGTTGGAAATCATACATACCATCATCCTGATATGACAGCAATTTCGAGTGTGGATGCGTTTAAAAAGGAAATTGATAGTGTTGCGGATTTATTTAAGCAAGTTACAGGTGAAAAGATGAGTATGTATTATCGTCCGCCACAGGGAAAGTACAGCGAGGAAAACTTGAAAATGGCAAAAGAATTGGGGTATCATACCTTTTTCTGGAGTCTGGCATATGTGGATTGGTATGAAAATGACCAGCCGACAAGAGAGGAAGCACTGGACAAATTGACAAGCCGAATTCATCCGGGAGCCATTGTTCTGCTGCACAGTACTTCAAAAACGAATGGTGAGGTATTGGATGAAGTTTTAACAAAATGGGAAGAAATGGGATATACCTTTTGTCCGCTGCAGGAATTGACGGTTAATACTCCACAGATACAATAAGGAAAGCCCGGCAAACATTGCATTTCATAATGCCTTCGGATATAATCAAGTACGATAGAATAAATCGTATCTTATCTGGAGGCATTTATGATATATTTAAGCGGTTTTTCCATGCCGAGCGGCGGGATGATTGATAATTATGCTTATCCGACAGCATATCCATTTGGAATATTTGAATTGATGGACTTAACATACATAAAAATGAATCCTGTTACTATTTTTTATGGTGGAAATGGTTCGGGAAAATCAACCCTGCTTCGGATTATTGCCGATAAGTGTGGCTTGAAACATCGGACTATTGTAGATCAGACTGAGCATTATAAAGTTTTTTTAAAGCTGTGCGAACCCTCCTATGATGAGGAATATGGCAAAAATATAGTACCGGCAAACAGCAAAATTATTACGAGCGAGGATATTATGGATAATATTTTGCAGCTAAGAGTATTAAATAGGGACATAGGCAGTTTGCGTGATAATGTTGAACAGGAATACTTTGAGAAAAAATATGAGCCTAACCGCTTGGAATCTCTTTCTGAATTTGATGAGTTTAAAAAACGCAATCGAATGAAAAGACTTAGTAAAACAAAATATCTGAATGAAACGGGCGGCGTTCGTAAACGAGAACATTCAAATGGCGAAAATGTTTTGCGGTATTTTGAAAATGAACTTGAACCCGATAAAGTGTATTTATTGGATGAGCCGGAAGTAAGCTTATCTCCGGCATATCAAATAAAGCTTTCAGAAAAAATTATTCAAATGAGCCGTTATTTAGGCTGCCAATTTATCATTGCAACACACTCGCCGTTCATTCTTGGTATTAAGAATGCGATTATTTACGATATGGATGAATATCCAGTTTGCAATAGGCAGATAGAGGAATTAGAAAGTATCCGCTTATATTATAATTTTTTTAAACAATTTAATGGAAAAATAGAATAGTAAAAGAAAAAAGGATTGTGGTATTTTATTAGATACTACAATTTTTTTATTTAAAGTTAGTCAAAAAAAGTGTTGACAAATAAAGTTGTCAGCGGTATGATGAATATGACAACAATAATTGTCAAAAATAAAATAATAGTTGTCAGTATGACAAAATAAATAGTCAAGTAGAAATGAATATATGAGAGAGGAGTGAGAGGATGCCGTTATACAACCGCCTAAAAGAGCTTAGGGCAAGGCACGATTTAAATCAGCAGGAACTTGGAAGATTAGTCGGAGCTTCCAGACAAACAATCAGCTTAATTGAACGAGGAGATTATTCTCCATCCGTTACATTAGCATTAAAGCTGGCAAAGGTTTGTGAAGTCAATGTAGAAGAAATTTTTCAATATGAGGAGGATGAAATTGATGAGTAATATGGAATTAAACAATTTAAAAAAAGAAAATAAAAAAGCATTTAAACCCTTTATTCTTATCATGATAGTATGTATTTTGGCAGGGGCATTATTGGGTTTTTTTATTGTAGCTTATAAGCAGGGAGATATTGCATTCTTTAAAGGAATGCATACAATCGATTTTTCAAGACTTGTAACGAAAGGGTTTGCAATAGCCTCTCCATTCGTTATATGGGGCGGTATGATCGGAAACACTTGTTTTGGAGTTTATTGCCTGAGCTATGCAAAAAAGAAATATGCAAAATGGGATGGCGAAAATGAAGAATATATTGAACCTTTAGAAAATAGATTGAATTTTTTAATTACGATGACATCAGTTTTCTTATTTGTAGCATACTTGTTCTTTTCAGCCAGTACCTTTGCAGTGATGCAGAATATTTATAAAGAGCCGATATCGTTTTTTCTATCATTATTAGGAACATTTGCATCGATGGTAGTATATGTTAAGCTGCAAAAAGAGGTTGTAGATATTGTCAAAACTATGAACCCAGAAAAAAAGGGCAGCATTTATGATTTAGATTTTCAGAAAAAATGGATACAAAGCAGTGATGAGGCAGAAAAGTTTATTTTATACAAAGCAGCTTTCGGGGCATTTAAAGCAGTCAATAGTTTATGCATTATATTATTTGTTGTATATTTCTTAATCGGCTGTCTCTTTGACACTGGCATGCTTCCTATGATTACAGTACTGGGTATATCTACCTTTAACTTAATTGTATATAGTATTGAAGCAAAGAAATGTGAAAAGCTTCAATAGCAATTTAAGAGACAATTTCATATAAATTAGTATCTTTATGGGCATCTGGATTTTTCAGATGCCTTGTCCCTTTCTTCTGATTATATATATAAAAACAACTAATAATAATTTTAGTGCTTTTTACAAAAGATAATGTAATAAAATGAATTTTATGATAAACTATATGCAATATATACAATTGTGAAAGGCTTACTATATGAATATTAGAGATGCTAATCAGAATTATGTTTATTTAGAACAAAAAATTCGTGGAATAAAATATTATGAGCACTTGTTAGAAAAATTGAGTCATAAAATAGATGACAAAGATTGCTTAGAAAAAATCAGCGGTGCAGGTTTGCAAGTTTTAATCGTAGATGATAATCTAGCGAATCTAAAATTATTATCCTCTTATTTTAGGCAATTAGGTATGCGGTGTGTCAGTGCAAGAGGCGGTAAAGAAGCAATCCAAATTTTAAAAAATGAAAAGTTAAAATTAGACTTAGCAGTTATAGATCAAATGATGCCGGATATGGATGGAATGCAGACTGTCAAGGAAATTCGGCAGATGGAGGATCAGGGAGCGGACAAGCTGCCGATTATTATGCTCAGTGCATTTGTAATGAAGAATGAAGAAAAGTTTATGGGAGTACATCAGCTTCAGGGTATTTTAATAAAACCAGTAGAAGTGACACGTCTGGAAAAGATGATATTAAAATGTATGAAAGGCTATGAAAAGAAGAATGGAGAGGGCTAGGGAATACACAAAGGAGATAAGGCTGCAGGCATTAGCAGCTGCGGTTTTAACTGCATCAGGAGGGGCGGTACTGTTGGCTCCTTATTTATATGGAAAGCTGCCCCATTACAGTGAATTTATTGCAGGGCTGACAATTTGGGATGGGTATTTCAAAAAAGGAGATATGTGGATTGCACAGGGTTTTCTTATTGGTGTGCCGATTCTGTTTCTTTTGTTTTTTAAGCTGCTTAAAAGGCTGGAGCAAAAAAAGGAATTGCTGCCGCAGGCTTCGGGAATTATTACTGCCTTAAAGACAATGTATGCACTTGTATTGTCAGCAGTTTTTTTACAAAGTCCAATTTTATTTGAGATTTCCGTAGTTTTTTTAATTGCCGTTGTAATTTTTTTAACTTTGTTTCGCCGTAGGGCGGAACAGGAACTGCAAAAAGAAACGATTTATTGGAAGCTCGTATGCTATAGTATATTTTCTTCTTTCTTTGTTTACTCTCTTTGTCTCGGAGCAGGTTCTTTTATACAGGGACAGGGAAGACGTGAATTCTTATCAAAAGCAGGTTTTATAGGTGCTTATCTTAGTATTTTATTACCTGTAGTTTTTGTATTTTTTTTCAGAAATTTATTTTATACTTATGCCCGCAAGGTGAGTGCGTTCTTACAAACAATACTGCCAATTGGAATCATTGGCTTTTATCAGTTTTTATATGCCGCGGAAAATGACTTGTATGTGCAATTATTTTATAGTAAAAGATTATGTTTTTGTTTGTATGGTGTAACAGTTTTATTTATCCTTTATCAAGTCTGGTACTTTTATTTAAATAAGAAAAGGAAATACAGTATTTCCATCGTAACAATCATAACAATTGCAGTATTACGTGTATTTTCTCAGCCATCGGGAATTGTAGATATAGATTTTTTTCACAACGGAGAGATAACACTGCCGTTTCACCAGCTTATTTCCTATGGGAAAATACCTTATGTAGATTGTGTTCCCATCCATGGATTTTGTGACTATTATTATGGCGCAATTAATTACATATTTTTCGGCGGAGCGTATTTGTCGATACATGCTGCTCAGATAATTGGAAATGTCATTTTTGCAGGTTTTCTGTCATGTGTTATCCTATTTGCTTTTGATAACCGGAAGGCAGCGTTTCTGACTGTGTACCTATTTATGCCGTTTTTTGTCGAGAAAGCTGGTATGCGGTATATTATGCTATTTACGATTTTTTTCATTCTATGTTCCAAAAAAGCAAGAAAAGAATCACTTACATTTTTATGGTGGTGGGTGCTGCTGTCTATTTTTGCCATTGGGTGGAATGTGTCAATCGGCGGGGCCGCTGCCGTTGCGTTTTTACCGATTGTGTTTTATTTAATTATGAGACAAATACCACTTGAATGCAAACGCTTATTTGCTCCAAAAAGTGAAGCGGACAGAAAAAAAAGAAGAAAAGTATTTATTATGTATGGATTTCTTCTTGTAATCGGAATTGCTTTTATTCCATTGTTTTTACAGATGGTACAGTATTTGAGGGAAAATGCAGCGACAACATTGTGGTCAAATGGTATGGAAATGATAAATGATACAGCGGAGGCAGCATCTTATTTTGTTCCCGGCTTCGTAAATGGGCAAAGCATGTTTTACTTACAGGCATTTGGATTTCTACTGCCGATCAGCCTTTGTCTTTATTATGGAAGTAAAGGTTATAAAAGGGCATGGGCACTGCTGGCAGTTTTATTCTCATGCTTTTTTGTGCTGTTTCAATATGCTTTTGTACGATATGATGAAGGGCTTAGAGCGGGAGTCATAGGCATATTTTTTTCACTGTTAGCTTTGCTTATTCTTAGCAAGAGAATGAAGACAAGCCCAAAAGACCGGACGGTATGTTTGTTTTTGTTTGGATTTCTAATTATTACTTCAAACACAAAGCTGCTTCCCGGTAAAGAGGAATTTTTTCCGGTGAATGAAATGCCGGCAGCGATTGAGAACACCATACATGGAGAGAGCGTAGAAGATCCGGTTGTTTTTGTCGATGGTGCTTCAGAAGGAATAGAAAATCTTGGCACCGGATTTATACAAGGGAATACATGGCAAAATCTTCAAAACATTCATTATGTTTTTACACATACTCTGAATGGGGAAACCCGATATTTAGACTTGACAAATGGAATTGCACAAGCAGTTATCTTTCATAAAGAAATCTGTCTGACCTATACATCGGTCTATAACATCAGCAATGAAATTACGAGTCAAAGTGCAATTAGGCAGCTAAAGGAAAATCCGCCTAAGCTTATATTAGCAGCACCTTTTATTAAGTTTGATGAAGCACCTATGAGCATTCGGTCCATGCATCTGTATGAGGAAATTTTGGCAATGGGATACCGGCCGTATTGTTATGAAAATATTATTTATTTAATGAAGGATAGTAACACAGTGCCGGGAAGTACAGATGGCACAGCTGCTTTTGCAGAATTAGGGCATAAGGAGTATCTCGGTATGCTTCCGGCAATATGGGCTGATGCAGACAGCACGAAAAAATTAGAAAAGACGCAGATACCATGTACTTTAATTGAAACACCGGAAGGTATGCAGGTAATATTTCAAACACCAATCAGCGGTGAAATGGCAGATTTTTTAGAACTTACGATTCTTGATGAAAACAGCACTGCAGAGCCAGAAAAATCAAAAAATAATAGTGAATTAATAACGCTTAAATTTCAAACCTTGGTTGGCGGAATACTTCAGGAGAAGGAATTTAGGTTTATGCAATATGGCAACCGCTTTCTGATTCCAGCCGGAAGCAGCCCTTACTGGAAATGGGAACAAAATATTACCGGTTTTTCATTAGAAGGAATTTATAATAAAAAGATTGAAACTTTTCGGGCAATCAGGACATCTAATAGTTAAAGAAGCAAATTGTACAATGCGTTTTTTATGGAGGGAAAATAGTGGCTAATCAATTAGATGCAAAAATTAAGCAGATGATAATTGAACAATATAATCGCTATTACCGCTTGGCCTTCAGTTACGTTCATAATGAAAATGATGCCTTAGACATTGTTCAGGAAGGTGCTTATAAAGCAATTTTATATAGCAAGACATTAAAAAAAGAAGAATATATGGAAACCTGGATATATCGGATTATGATCAATGAAGCACTTGCTTTTCTAAAGAAAAACAAACTCAATGCAGAACTTACTGATTTTATGGTCGGGGGCAAGGAAGATGTCTATGAGAATGTTGACTTAACACGTGCTCTGGGAAAGCTTGGCGAACCGGAGGGAACGATTATTAAATTACGTTTTTTTGAAGACATGAAATTAGACCAAATTGCATCCATTCTCAATGAAAATGTAAATACAATTAAGACTAAGCTTTACAGAACATTGAAAACATTAAGAATTTCCATGGAAAGGGAGGATTGACATGAGCCCTGATTTTAAAAAATTAAAAGAAGAATATGCAAGTGCTATTGCTCCGGAAAGTGGAAAGCAGAAAGTGGTGGAAGCTATGGAGAGAGCAGAAAAGAAGAAAATCAAAATAAGAAAGATTAGAAATAGATGTTTATCAGCAGTGGCAGCACTTGGGATTATAATTCTTTTACCAAATACCAATGCCTCGATTGCTATGGCAATGGGAAATATTCCGGTAATCGGACAATTTTTCAAAATAATTACGTGGAAAAATTATGAATACGAAGATAAAAATAATCATGCAAATGTGGAAGTTCCCCAAATTGCTGAGGTCACGGAAGCAGAAAAGAAAGAAAGCAGCTTGGAGGGTGCAAATGCGGTTAACAAAAGTATAGAAGAATATACGGATCTGCTTATTAAAAAATTTAACGAGGATATGAATGCCTCTGGTGATGGGCATAAGAGCCTTGATGTTTCTTATGATATTATTACAGATACGGATGATTGGTTCACACTAAAAATCAGTGCGCTTGAAGTACAGGCAAGCGGATATCAACAATATAAATTTTATCATATTAACAAGAAAACAGGTGAAGCTGCAGCTTTGAAGGATCTTTTTAAAGATGGCAGCGATTATGTTACTGTCATTACGGAGGAAGTTAAGAGACAGATGAGAGAACAGATGGCAGCCGATGAGAATATGATGTATTTCTTAGAAAGTGAAGATATGCCAGAGTATGATTTTAAAGAAATAGCGGCAGATCAGAATTTTTATTTTGATGACAGTGGAGAAGTCATCATTGTTTTTGACGAGTATACAGTAGCACCTGGTTATATGGGATGTCCTGAATTTGAGATATCAAAGAAGGCGCTGAGTGATATTTTAAAATAGTAAAGAAGTTTAATGTATTTTAAGAGAAAGAGTTCTTACGGTTTTGGCCAATTAAGAACTCTTTTCTTATTAAAAAAATTGCTATTTTTTAAAATAGAAACTTGTGGCAGGCATAAGAGTATGATAGACTAAAACAGGATTACGATTAGGAAGGAGGTATTTTGTATGTTGCAAATATACAAGACGGACAGCGGTGTTTTGGAGGAAAAGAATAAAATTGAATCAGGAGTGTGGATTAATCTGGTCGCCCCGACACTGGAAGAAAGTCAGAAAATTGCCGATTATTATGGAACCGATCTTGTAGACGTACGAGCAGCTCTGGATGATGAAGAGAGTTCGCGTGTCGATTTAGAAGATGGATACACGCTGATACTTGTCGATATTCCGACGGAAGAAGTGCGCAATAAGCGTAATGCATATACAACCATGCCTCTTGGTATACTTTTAGTAAAAGATGCCATTATTACAATTTGTGCAGAAGAAACAGCAGTGTTAAAGGTTTTCTTAAAAAATAGAGTAAAAGGTTTCAGTACAAAAAAAAGGATGCGTTTTGTTTATCAATTGTTATTTAAAACGGCTGGAATGTACCAGGCGTATTTACGTGTTATTGATAAAAGACGCAGTGAGATAGAGAGCCGTGTCAGCAGCAGGGATACGGAAGATACCGATTTGATTGACCTTCATGAATTAGAGTCGAACCTCGTTTATTTTGCGACGTCTTTAAATGCCAATAAAGTGGTTTTAGAAAGATTGGCCCGTTATGAGCGGATTGAACAGTATCCGGAAGACAGAGAGCTGTTAGAAGATGTTATCGTAGAAAACAGACAGGCAATCGAAATGACTAATATTTACCGTAATATTATTCAAGGTACAAGAGAACTAATTTCAACCATTATTAATAACAGGCTTAATAATGTAATGAAATTTTTAGCATCCATAACACTTGTCATGGCGATTCCAACGATTATTTCCGGAATCTATGGTATGAATGTAAATGAAAAATGGATGCCGCTTGCGAATACACCGCATGGGTTTCTCATAATTTGTATATTGACAGCCTTAATTTGTATCATTGCACTAAGAGCTTTAAGACATAGAAAAATGCTATAAGCTGTTGTCAATTAGGTTTGCTTATGAATGGGGGAATATAGATGAAAATTGAATCTATTCATATTCGTAACTTTAAATTTATTAAAGAATTAACAATTGAAAAGCTAGAAAATGCTTGTATTTTAATTGGTAGAAACAGCACTGGTAAAACAGTGATTTTAGATGCAGTTTTAGCTGCCTGCGGTATGGTTTCGATCGAGGAAGATGACTTTAATGCAGCTGAAAATAATATCGAAATTACCATTGCACTGCTAATAGAAAAGGAGGACATGAATCTTTTTCATCAGCAGGGAAGAATCAGTAAATATAAAAGGAGGGAGCTTTGGGAAAGCGCCTTCTATTCTAAATTGCCATCTTTAAAAGATGGCATTCTTACGTTTACCTTTATTGCCAATAAGCAGGGAACAATCCGTTACTATGATGGATATAAAAAAAATAATACTTACATCAGTCAAATATTGCCAAAGCTTTATTATATTGATCATAGAAGAGATTTGAAGGAAATTGAAAATGCTATTTTACAGACTGGTATACAAGAGCAAAATATACAGAAGCTGAAAGATAATAAGTGTATCTTTGATGATGCAAAAAACTGTACCGCATGTTTTCAATGCATCGGCATGATTGAAAAGAAGCTGGCAGGTGATTTGTCAATTGTAGAGGCAGAAAAGCTCTTAGAATATAAGATGCTGCATTTAGATATGACAAGTTTTATGAGTAGGCTCAATGAATGCTTTAGGAGAAACAGCGGCTTAAAGGATATACTTGTAAATCAGATTAATGTAGACTTGGATGCAATACTGCAAATGGAAATTGTACGTTACCGTGACGAGGGGGAAAAAATAAAACCGGTTTCTCATATGAGTGAAGGGATGAAAAGTATTTATATTTTATCCTTATTAGAGGCATATATGCAGGAGGAAAATAAGCTTCCCTGCATTATTATGATGGAGGATCCGGAAATGTTCTTGCATCCGCAGATGCAGAAGGTAGCGAGTGAAGTACTTTACCGGCTGTCAATGAAAAATCAAGTTATTTTTTCAACACACTCACCAACGATGATTTTTAATTTTAATTCAAGACAAATTAAGCAGGTCCGGCTTGATCAAGATGGGCTTCCGGTTATTCGTGAACAAAATGATATTGGACGGATATTAAACGATTTAGGCTATAGTGCAAATGATTCCATGAATGTCAGTTTTGTTTTTATTGTCGAGGGTAAGCAGGACAGAAGCCGGCTTCCGCTTTTACTTAATAAATATTATTCGGAAATATATGATAAAGAGGGAAGACTGCAGCGCATTTCTATTGTGACGACAAACAGCTGTACGAATATTAAAACATACGCAAATTTAAAATATATAAATCAGCTTTATTTAAAGGATCATTTTTTAATGATTCGGGATGGAGACGGAAAAAACCGGCAGGAATTAAAAGAGGGCTTGTGCTCTTATTATAGAGAGCGGGAAAAGCATGATAAAGGAAACCTGCCAAGAGTTAAGCCTGAAAATGTCTTGGTTCTAAAATATTACTCATTTGAAAATTACTTTTTAAATCCTAAGGTGATGCAGCAAATCGGCATTTTGCAAAGTGAAGAGGAATTTTATCAAATTCTCTTTGAAAAATATTGTGAATACCTGTATAGAATTAAAAGCTTTCAAAAGATGCGAGAGAAAACCGGAATTGAAATAAAATCAAAAGAAGATATTAAAAGAAATTTAGAAACCATTCTTATTTATGGAAGAGGGCATAATTTATTTGATATTTTTTATGGAAAATATAGAAAAGAGCAGGAAACTGAAATTTTAAAACAATATATTGAGACTGCAGAACGTGAAATATTTGGGGATATTTTGGAAGCAATTGATAGATTTGTGTACTTTGACAGTAGAAAGAGAAAAAACTGGTAAATATTATCTGAAATTACCAAGTAAAGATTGAGAGTTTCGAAAAAAATTGCTATAATGATGATGGCAGTTTAAATATTGTCAAATTTGTTTAAAAGTGGGAAGGAGATTGGAAGCGATGATAAGCGCGATGACATTTTATGTAGTTTTGGGGGCTATGTTTATTGTTTTTACCGCGATAATTGTGATAGTATTCATGATGTTGCGGAAAAACAGACAAGACTTTCATGACCAGCAGATGGAAAAGGGAATAACGAAGGGGAAACAGAATTCGGTAAATGTTGTGACAAGAGGATTTTTAAACCGAGGTGTGGGAGCTATTTTGATTGTTTCTCATGATGATCAGATTTTATTTTATAATAATGAGTTTGAGCAGTTGTTTCCAATGATTGCAACAGCACAGTCTATTACAGGGTTTCCTGAATTGCTTATGTTGTTTCAGTCAAAAGAACATGTTTCGGAGGAGCAGTCCAAAATTTATGAGATTCGTTCAGAAACTCTGGAAGAGAAGGATGATACCAGGGGAAAATTTGTATGGCTGGTTGACATAACAGAGCATTATAAGACGAATAAAAAATTAAAACAATTAAAAGAGATGGCAGATGCGGCGAATAAGGCAAAATCTAATTTTCTTGCCAATATCAGCCATGAAATTCGGACACCAATCAATACAGTTCTTGGTATGGATGAAATTATATTAAGGGAATCAACCGATGTTGCAGTGCGTGGCTATGCGGAAAACATCAGAGAAGCGGCGACGACACTTCTGTCATTAGTAAATGACTTGCTTGATTTTTCTAAGATGGAGTGTGGCAGAATGGAAATTCTCCCAGGAGAATATGAAGTAGCCAATGTTCTGACAGAAGTTATTAATATGGTAGAAATAAAGGCAGGAAATAAAAATTTGGAATTTATGTCGGTTGTATCGGAAGACATTCCATATTTGCTTTTTGGCGATGAAATAAGGATTAAACAGGTTATTATGAATCTGTTGACTAATGCGGTTAAGTATACACAGCAGGGCAGTGTTGTCCTAAAGGTTGATTGGAAAGAGGCCGGTGATTCTCATCTTGCTCTTATCGTATCCGTTACAGATACAGGAATGGGAATTCGGGAGGAAGACGTAAATCGGTTATTTGTATCTTTTGAAAGAATTGAAGAAGAGAGAAACCGCAATATAGAAGGAAATGGTCTTGGTCTTAGTATCACAAAGCAATTGCTTGAATTAATGGGAAGCAGCTTAAATGTAAGAAGTGAATATGGTGTCGGATCGACATTTTCCTTCACGTTAAAGCAAGGCATCAAAGATAGAAAACCAATTGGAAAATTCCGCCAGAAATATGCTTACCGTAAAGAAAAGTATAAGAAGTACCGTACAACATTTGTGGCTCCGAGTGCCAGCCTGTTAGTCGTTGATGATAATGCAATGAATCTTTCTGTAGTACAGGGTCTTTTAAAGAATACTGAGATTAAGGTTGATAAAGCATTAGATGGTTTAGCCGCACTTGAATTATGTAAGGAGAATAAATACGATATTATTCTTATGGACCATATGATGCCGCGAATAGACGGAATTGAGACAATGAAACGTTTAAAAGCAATAGAAGATGGTCCGAATATTGATACACCGGTAATCGTACTTACGGCAAACGCAATATCAGGTGCAAAAGAAATGTATTTACAGGAAGGGTTTATAGACTATATGTCAAAACCAATCCAAGGTAAGAGACTGGAAGAAAAAATTCTGGAATATCTGCCAAGTGATAAATACGTTATGGTTGAATACGATGCGATAGAAAAAGACTTATTTAGAAGCTTATGGAAGGCAGTAGCGGATGATATCAGCAAAGAATATGAGTTTAAGTATTTGGATATTCCGGCGGCAGTAGAATCAGCAGAGGGCGATAAGGAATGTTTCAAATTTCTCGTAGAGACATTTAAGGATAATGAAGGTAAAAATCAAACCGATATTCAAAAGGCATTTGATGATCAAAACTATCCGGAGTATACCATTTTAGTGCATGCACTAAAGAGTACCGCTAAAATGATTGGAGCGGCAAAGTTGTCAGATATGGCAAGGTTGTTAGAAGCGGCAGGTAAAGAAGCGAATATTGATTACATAAAAGGAAACCATCACTTAGTTATGAAGCAATATGCACAAGTAGTAGAAGAAATTGATTCTTATTTGAATTTAAATCAGTAAACTAAAAGTATCCCGGTACTTCAAAAAAGAAGTAAAGGGATACTTTTTTATTATATAAGAACTTTCCTATTTTATTGTTCTATTTGCTCAGCGGCCTGTTGCTGTGCAGCCTCCTGTTGGGCTTGTGCAGCTTGTTGCTGTTGCTGCTGTATTTCAGCTATATTCGCAGGATTTGCCAGATATTCCGGTGTATGCGGACAGTAGGAGATACCAGAGCCGCTGTCATCCGGAGCCAGAGGCAGAATGCCCGGTACTTGGTACGGACAGGTACTTGTTGCCGGTTTACCGGTGAGTGTACATACTTGCCCTTGATAGTGGGCATTGCATGTTTCGGTCGGAACCGTGCCTTTTGCAAAATATTCTGTTCTTTTTGAGCCATCACATAGACCTGCTACGGGAAGCTTACCGGATTTAGAACAAATCGTAGCCGTTACAATATCATCTGGCTTTTTAAAAGAAGCTTCCGGAAGGTTCTCATGAATTCTCGACATAACCGCACGCCATAAGTTTTTGGCAAGGGCTTTAGCTGCGCTGTCATTATCCATGCTCACATTGTTATCATAACCAGCCCAAGTCGTTGCGGTATAATAAGGAGTATAACCGGAAAACCATACGTCTTTTGATGCGGTTGTAGTACCGGTCTTACCGGCAATTGCCATTTTACCAAAGTTAACAGAGCGGCCGGTTCCCTTTGTAATAACGTCAACCATTGCATCTGTCAGTAAGAAAGCAGTCGTTTCTTTAATAACACGGTGACTGTCTGGTTTTGTTTTGTCGATTAAAATATTTCCGTCATGATCTACTATTTTCGTATATAAGGTAGGCTCAATATACGTTCCGCCATTTGCAACAGCGGCATAGGCAGCATTTAGCTCCAGATTTGTAACACCATCAGTCAAACCGCCTAAGGCAGTAGACTGTGTAATATCAGAGAAAATATTACCATTTTTATCTTCGCGGCTCTCCACAATAGAGGTAAAACCAAAATTTTTCAAGTAATCAAATCCAAGCTGCGGCGTAATACGCGTAAGCACTTTGACGGCAATAACATTTAAAGATTGCTCGATTCCATAGCGTAAGGAGCAAAGTCCCTTATAACCACTGCTGTACCAGTTTGAAACCGGTCTGCCGTTTGCATAATTGTAAGGCTCATCAACTTCTACCGAAGCAAGTGTTAATCCAGCACTGTCAAAAGCCGGTGCATACGTAGAAAGTATCTTAAACGTAGAGCCAGGCTGACGTAGTGTATTGCTGGCACGGTTTAATGTCCGGCTGGCCGTTTTTGGTCCGCGCCCGCCTACCATAGCAACAATATAACCGGTGCTTTGATCCTCAATGGTAACGGAAACCTGGGGCTGTGGGGTCAGGGAGATGTTTTCCCCTTCTACTTCATCCCCATTTTGCATCACCGCTTCTTTGTACGCGGCAATAGCGGAATCAGCATCCTCCTGTGAGGAATAAATTAAGTTGAAGTTTTTATTGGATTGCTTAAAATATGAAGCAAACATTTCGGTACTATGATTTTCTAATGTACCATCAGCTTTTTTTATTGTCAGTTCATAGTTTAAGTACCACTTTACATTTTTGGGATAGTTTTCCTCGTTTTGGAATACATCATCACATATAGTTTGGATAGCGGGATCCTGAGTCGTATAAATCTGCAGTCCGCCGCTGTAAAGCAAGTTATAAGCTTGTGTTTCATTGTATCCTTTGATTTCTTTTAAATCTTTAATTACCTGTTCCGTCAACTTATCGACAAAATAAGAATTAATCTTTTCAATACTTGTAATTTCGTTTGCAGTTTTAATTCGGTCATAAACGTTATCAGAAAGTGCCTCAGCTTTTTCTTCGGCACTAATATAACCTTGTTCCTCCATATCATCTAAAACTTTTTCACGACGTTCAGCATTCTTGTCGGGATGTGAAATCGGATTATAAAGAGAAGGGTTTTTGGTAATGCCTGCAATAACGGAGCATTCAGATAATGTAAGCTGTGATACGGGTTTGTTGAAATAACGCATGGATGCGGTTTGAACACCCAAGGTGTTTTGCCCTAAGTTAATAGAGTTCATATAGAGCTCTAAAATAATATCTTTTGCTTCTTTACTGCCATATTTACTCGCATATTCCTTCTCCAGCTCAATCGCAAGGTATTGCTCTTGTAATTTTCTCTTGATTTTACGAGAAGTCGATTCATCCGTCCAGCCTTCAAATACATTGTTCTTTAATAATTGCTGTGTAATCGTACTTCCGCCTTGTGACAGCTTTTGATTTCTCACTGCCTCAATACCCGCGCGTAGAATTCCTTTTATGTCAATACCATTATGCTGATAAAAACGGGAATCTTCAATTGCCACAAATGCATCGGCAAGGTCTTGGGGAATTTGCTCTCTATTTACATAACTCCTGTTGGAATTAGAGGAGACTAGCTTTGTATTTTGGTTGCCGTTACAGTCATATACCACTGTAGCATAGCCGGAAGGTACGGCATCAAGACTGGAAATATCCGGTGCAGAAGCTAAAATTCCCTTGAACATTCCAATCCCCATACAGACCCCGATAATTACAACGGAGAGCAGACAGATTAAAAAAGCTTTAAAAAAGGTAAGGGTAAACATTTTCCCTATTTTTGTTGATTTTGCATTGAGTTTCCGTTGTTTTTTACGGACACCCTTTTTACCATAATTCATAAATAAGCCTCCTAAGTACTAGCACTTTCTCAAGCCATATATTTCTAGTATACCAAAATTTTACTTTAAATAAAAGTAAATTTATTAGAATTCACAAATGAAAGAAAAATTTAAGAAATGGTATATACTTGATTCTTCACAAAAAAATACACTTTTATTCTATCGTATGGTAAGATATAGAAAGTCTTAAGATAATAATTGGAGTGAAAAATATGTCTCAAAACTATAAAACAATATTTTCAGGGGGAACGGCAGAAATAATCGAAAAGAAGTCACGCTTTATTGCAACAGTCCGCCCTGTTTTAAATAAAGAAGAAGCAGAAGCTTTTCTTGCCGAGATGAAAAAGAAATATTGGGATGCAACCCATAACTGCTTTGCCTGTGTCGCCGGTGAGAATAATGAATATATGCGTTCGAATGATGATGGCGAGCCAAGTGGAACGGCGGGAAAGCCGATGCTTGAAGTGCTTGTGAAGGAAGAAATACGAAACGCAGCTATTGTGGTGACACGTTACTTTGGCGGAACGCTGCTTGGAACCGGAGGACTGGTCCGTGCCTACCAGCTTGCCGCTAAGGAAGGCCTGCTTGCCTGCGAAATGGGCATAAAAGAAAAGGGACAAATCATAAAGGTCAAAACAAATTATAATGATTTAGGAAAATTACAATATATGTTTGCCCAAAAAGGCTATCCCATCACAGACAGCCAATACGGAGTCGACGTGGAGCTTTCAGTCTTAGTCCCTAATTCCGAAGCAGAAAGCTGCAAAAAAGCCATCACCGAAGCCACAAGTGCAAACGCCCAAGCCGAAACAAAACAGCACGTACTCTTTGCCAATATAAACGGAAAACTCACAATATTTTAAGAGCTGACATCCTGCACTTTCCTGCACAGTACATCAGCTCTTATTTTTATTTTCTTATTCCGGCTCTTTTTCTTTGTGTTGCATCTAATATTTTCTTACGAATTCGTAGATTTTGCGGAGTTACTTCTAATAGCTCATCTGTCTCAATAAATTCCAGCGCCTGCTCCAGGCTCAAAATTTTAGGCGGTGAAAGGCGCAGCGCCTCATCAGCACTCGATGAGCGGGTATTGGTAAGCTGCTTTTTCTTACATACGTTTATTTCAATGTCTTCGGTTTTACCGGTTTGTCCGATTACCATGCCGGCATATACCTTTTCGCCGGCTGAAATAAATAAGGTACCACGGTCTTGCGCATTATATAAACCGTAAGTAATCGCATCGCCGGCCTCAAAAGAAATCAATGATCCCTGCTTACGATATTGTAAATCGCCTTTATAAGGGCCATATCCGTCATAGATTGTATTTAAAATACCGTTTCCTCTTGTATCGGTCATAAATTCGCCCCGGTAGCCGATTAAGCCTCTTGCCGGAATTGAGAATTCAAGACGGGTATAGCCGCCGCTTCCGGCAGACATATTGCGAAGCTCACCTTTACGGGAAGCAAGCTTTTCGATAACAGTGCCGGAATATTCGTCAGGAACATCAATATAAGCCAGCTCCAGCGGTTCTAATTTTTTACCGTTCTCATCTGTCTGATATAAAACTTCAGCTTTGGAAACAGCAAATTCAAAGCCTTCTCTTCGCATGTTTTCAATGAGAACCGATAAATGAAGCTCACCGCGTCCGGAGACTTTAAAAGCCTCTGTAGTGTCAGTTTCTTCTACACGAAGAGAAACATCAGTATTTAGTTCACGGAACAAACGCTCTCTTAAATGGCGGCTTGTGACAAATTTGCCCTCTTTTCCTGCAAGCGGTGAATTGTTAACGCTAAAAGTCATGGCAATGGTAGGCTCTGATATTCTTTGGAAGGAAATCGGAGTCGGATTATCCGATGAGCAGAGGGTATCACCAATGTGAATATCCGAGATACCGGAAATAGCAACAATGGAACCGATTCTTGCCTCGGTCACTTCAACCTTATCCAAACCATCGTATTCATAAAGCTTGGATACCTTTACTTTTTTCTGCTTTTCAGGTTCGTGGGCATTGACAATGACCAAATCCTGATTGGTACGTATGACACCGTTTTCGACTTTTCCAACACCGATACGTCCCACATATTCATTATAGTCAATGGTGCTGATTAATACTTGCGTACCGGCTTCCTCATCACCTGCCGGTGCAGGGATATATTCAAGGATTGTTTCAAACAGCGGAAGCATAGTTGTTCCGAATTCGTCCATATTTGGTGAAGCAAAACCGCTTTTGGCAGAGCCGAAAATAAAAGGGCAGTCAAGCTGGCTTTCATCTGCTTCTAAATCCATAAATAATTCTAATACCTCATCAACAACCTCTTTCGGTCTTGCTTCGGGGCGGTCAATCTTATTTACATAAACGATAACCGGAAGCTTAAGCTCCAAAGCTTTGCGCAGTACATATTTAGTTTGC
>CAYPIB010000038.1:9427-22989 GCA_964410675.1 uncultured Roseburia sp. | reverse complement strand
GAATCTGTACCGGCAAGACCATCGTTTTCGCCCTGCATAAAAACTAAATAACAGTTATCGATTTTAAGCCCTTTTTTACGTAGTGTTTTTTTAGCAATTTTAATTCTCTTTACAACATCTACGCAGCGGGTATGTCCCCAGCTGACACAGCCCGAACCGGTCTGAGTGGCACTGATGGCAATAACCGGTGTTCGTGTTTTTTGATAATATGTATTAACAAATGCAGTAACCATAGAACCTTTCCTTAAATCGGCATCGTATAAATTACCGCTGTTTTGTCCCATACCAAAGGGCTCTGTCAGTTTCAAAAGTTCTCTTGGATTTGTAACCGTTTGGCATTCGTAACCGGCACCGTCGATTAACGCGGGAGCATATTCACTGTCACCACGTCCGGTCATATTACTCTGGCCGGCAAAAATAATTAAATCGACTTTATCCCTCACGGTTACCCGGCATTTCACCGTACGGCCGGCGGCTTTTGCAGTAATTGTGGCCGAGCCGGTCCTTTTCCCGGTTATAATGCCTTTTTTAGAAACGGTGGCAATGGATTTAGAAGTACTTCTAAAAGAAGTAAGCCGTTCTCCGTTTTTAAGCTCCAGGGTGAACTTTTCCCCTTTTAAGATTGATTTTTTATTGTAGTTTAGAACCGGTTTTTCGGCGGCATTTACAGTTTCTAAAGTTTCGCCTGTCAATAAATCTGAGATGGGAGTAAAAAAGCATAGGAAAATTCCCAGTAGAATCATGAAAATTTTAGTAGACTTAGTCATTTGGAACCTCCAGATATAAAATTCTTCTATTATTGTACAGGGAAGTATTTAATTTTTCAATAGAGTTACTGAAAATACATAATATGACAGAGGAATTCTTTACAAAAGTATCAAAAATGAATATAATAAAAGAAGGAGGGATGAGAATGAAAAGATTAAATGAGAAATCTTATTTTTACATCGTACTTGCCATTATACTTGTTACGGTATCTATTGGCGGAATCAGCCTAAATGCAGATGCGGCAGTGAATACGACAAAAAAATATGGTACTTTTAAAGGAAAAGTTCCGAGTAAATATAAGTTTACCGGTGAAACCATTCATATTATACCCTGTAAAGTATATTATAAAAATAAAAGGCTTGTATACCAGGCTTACATATACAACAATACCGATGAGACCATTTACTATATGAGGAAGGTTAAGATTACGTTAAGGGATTCCAATAAAAAGCTGATTGCCAGGCAGACATTTCTTTCCAATAAGACATCGTTAAAAATTGCGCCGGGCAAATATAAAAAATATACGTTTACCTTTACCGGCTCTAATATTAAAAATAAAAAGTTTTATTTTAGTAAAGCAAAAAAATTGCAAACGAATGCAAGCTATTTTTATTATCGATAATATTTAAAGCTGTCAGATTATAACTTCTGACAGCTTTCTCTTTGGACTAATTTACATGGAAGGGTAATTCGCATTGCAGTGTCTAAGTGTTCATTCAGCATATGGTATGCAATATTAGCGCCATAGCTGCCCATATCATAGGCAGGTGCATGGACAGTAGTTAATGCAGGCTGAATGAAGTTTGCTAAATTTGTATCGTTAAACCCTACAATTGAAATATCCTCGGGCACACGAAGATTTCGTTCATGAATGGCGCGCATTGCTCCCATGGCAAGACCGTCACTGGCAGCAAAAACAGCAGTCGGAAAGTGCTCGCCCGTCAACAGTTCACTCATCATCATATAACCGGACCGGCTGGAGAATTCGCCCTCCTTTAGAAAAGGTTCATATGTAATGGAATGGTTTTGGCAATAACGAATAAAGGTAGATTTACGTTTGTCCTCAAAAATGGTGCCATCTTCTAAATATTCTAAACCCCCGAGAAAACCAATCTGGGTATGGCCAAGACCGGTTAAATAATCCATCGTATCAAGTACAGCCTGTTCAAAATCAAGCGTAAGTGTAGAGCAGGATGTATCATTTGTAGTCATGTCTAAGAAAATAATATTAGCAGCAATTTTTTGAAAATCCTTTACTTCATTTTGGCTGAATTTACCGATACAAATAAGGCTGTCAACGTTTTTTAGAAAATCCATATAGTTTACATCAGTTTTATAAGCTCTTACAATCTGAATGCAGTGCTTTAAGCAAAAATCTTCAATGCCCTGACGGATTGTTAAATAGTAGTGATCTTCTATTTCCTGGGTTGAAGAAAACCATTGCAGAATGCCGATTGTAAAGGTAGATTTGACTCCTGCCTTTGACTTTTTTGTGTAGCCAAGCTGTTTCGCAGCCGCAATTACCTTTTGCCTTGTTTCGAAAGGAACTGCAAGAGTATCATCATTGTTTAAAATTCTGGATACGGCAGCAGTTGATACATCTGCAGCCATTGCTACGTCGCGTAATGTTGCCATAGAAAACCTCCGATCAATAGTAAATAAAAAAGGTTACATGTTCTGGTTGTTATTGGTTAGTATAACAAAAAGAAACGAAGAAAAAAAGCTTTTTTAGTTATTTTAGTAAAGAGCTGCCAATATATTTACTAAAACTATTGACAATTTACTAAATTTTTATTATTCTGAAATTATAAAGTAATATTTAAAATAATACGACGAAGGGATTGATGTTAATGAGACAGCTGAAATTAATGAAAGAGCAGCTTTCAAATGGAAAATTTGATGAACAATTAAAGAAAATATATATTGATGAAGGTAAATTAATGTATCAGAGAAAGCGTTATGAAAACGCACTGAAAAGTTATGAAGATGTTTTTGGAGCAGGGGAGGTAGAAGTTTTTAGTGCCCCCGGAAGAAGCGAAGTGGGAGGAAATCATACCGACCATCAGCACGGGAAAGTTCTTGCAGCTTCTATTAATTTAGATGCTATTGCAGTAGTCGGAATTAGCAGTCAAAGTATCATTAAAATTATGTCTAAAGGGTATGGAGCTGCAGAAGTAGATATTAATAATCTGGAATGCTGTGACAGCGAAGCGGGTACGACAACGGGATTAATACGTGGTGTTTTAGCAGGTTTTCAGGAAAGGGGATATTGTATTTCGGGATTCAATGCCTATGTGACAAGCGATGTGTTAGGCGGAGCAGGTCTCTCCTCTTCGGCAGCTTTTGAGGTTTTAGTTGGAACAATTCTTTCTATTTTATTTAATGATAGTAAGGTAGATGCTGTAGAAATTGCTCGAATTGCCCAATATGCAGAAAACGTATATTTTAAAAAGCCCTGTGGTCTTATGGATCAAATGGCATGTTCAGCAGGCGGACTGATTCATATTGATTTTAAAGACAAAGAAAAGCCTATGGTAGAGAAGATAGAAATTGATTTTGAAGCATACCATTACAGCTTGTGTATTGTAGATACAAAAGGTTCCCATGAAGATTTAACAAATGATTATGCGATGATACCTCAGGAAATGAAAATGGCGGCAAATTATTTTGGGAAACAATTTCTTCGTGAAGTGAAGGAAGAGGATTTTTATCAAGCAATAAAAGAGGTAAGAATGGCAGCCGGAGACAGAGCGGTACTGCGCGCAATTCACTTTTTTGAAGAAGAAAACAGAGTACAGCTTGAAGTAGATGCACTTAGGGATGGAAATTTTAAGCTTTTTTTAAAAACCGTAAAGGAATCGGGAAATTCCTCTTTTAAATATTTGCAGAACATTTATACAAATAAAGATGTGAAAAATCAAAGTGTCTCCATAGGTCTTGCAGTCAGTGAAAGTATTCTTAAAGAACATGGTGTCAGCCGCGTGCATGGCGGCGGTTTTGCCGGTACAATTCAGGCTTTTGTGGCAAATGATTATATTGAAAAATACAAAAAGGGTATGGATGCCTTGTATGGCAAAGACTCTTGTCATGTGCTGAAGGTCAGGCCGTATGGTGGATGCAGGGTGATGTAGAGAATGGAGGAATGACGTATGATTACAGAGTATATAAATGATTTAGTAGAATATGCAATTAGAAATGGATTGATAGAGAAGGAAGATGCTGTTTATGCAGCAAATCAGATTATGGAAGTATTAGAGCTTAGTGACTATAATCCGACAGATAACATCTCCTCAAATGAAATAACAACAAAATCTATTGAGCAGATATTGGATAAAATTACCGATTATGCTTATGAGCATGGTATCACCAAGGAAAATGGTCCGGTTTACCGTGATTTATTTGATACAAAAGTAATGGGGCGTTTGACGCCCTTGCCGAGTATGATTATTAAGACATTCCGTGAAAAATATGTTGTTTCTCCAAAGCATGCCACGGACTATTTTTACAATATCAGCAAGGCATCTAATTATATTCGTACAGAAAGAGTAAAGAAGGATTTAAAGTGGAAGACAAATACAGAGTATGGAGAATTGGACATTACGATTAATTTGTCTAAGCCTGAAAAAGATCCAAAGGCAATAGCTGCGGCTAAAAATGCAGTACAGTCAGACTATCCGAAATGCCTTCTCTGTAAAGAGAATGAAGGATATGCCGGAAGAATGAATCATCCGGCAAGGCAAAACCATAGAGTTATACCGATTACCATTAATCAGAAGCAGTGGGGCCTACAATATTCTCCTTATGTCTATTACAACGAACATTGTATTGTTTTAAATGGGGAACATATCCCGATGGCAATTAATCGCCTGACATTTGTTAAATTATTAGATTTTATTGAGCAATTTCCGCATTACTTTGTCGGCTCCAATGCGGACCTTCCAATTGTCGGCGGTTCTATTTTAAGCCATGATCATTTTCAGGGCGGCCAGTATCATTTTGCGATGGAGATGGCACCGGTAGAATGGACTTTTCAAATGAAGGGCTTTGAAGAGATAAAAGCAGGGGTTGTAAAATGGCCAATGTCTGTTATACGACTTGCAAGTCGAGATAAGGAAAAATTAGTTGAAGCTGCAGACCATATTTTACATGTATGGAGAGGCTATTCGGATGAAGATGCCTTTATCTTTGCACAGACCGATCAGGAACCTCATAATACAATTACTCCGATTGCGCGCATGAAGGACGAACGGTTCGAACTGGACCTAGTACTTCGCAATAATATAACAACAAAAGAGCATCCTCTTGGTTTATACCATCCTCATAGCAATTTACACCATATTAAAAAAGAAAATATTGGACTCATAGAAGTTATGGGATTAGCGGTACTTCCGGCGAGATTAAAGCAGGAAATGGAAGCCTTGGCTCATGCAATACTAAAGAAAGAAGACATTTCAAATAATGAAGAGCTTGCAAAGCATAAAGAGTGGGTAGATAAGTTTCTTGTTCATTACCCTCAAATAAATAAAGAAAATATAATTGGTATTTTGCAGGAAGAAATAGGAAAGGTATTTGCTGAAGTATTAGAGGATGCAGGTGTATTTAAAAGAAATCAAAAGGGTAAGGAATATTTTGACAGATTTATAAAAGAACTAACATAAAAGGCTAAATTAACTAATGGTTAAGAATGGAAAAAAGAACCGAAGCATTAGTCGTGCATATAGTATATAAAATAACTATAAGGATATGCAGGACTATGAGTAATTATGCTGGTATACGGAATAAATTGAGATTAATGCCGGACGATTTTGTAACCCAGTCTTTGGAAACACATTTATTTTTTGGAAGGATTATGAAAGAACATTCTCTGTTTCTTATGGCAGGCTTCCAACCACCGAATGTTTCATTTGTAAATAAAGCAAACTGGTTCCGGGGGCAGTTTGAGGATTTTCTCTGGCAAGTAGTGAAGCTTAGTAATGGTGCGGTTTCGGCCGACGTATTAAAATCAGGAGAGATTGTAACTAAATATACTAAAAAGGCGGAAGCTTGCACAAGCCAATTTACAGGCATTCCTATTGATACTTGTATTACAGAAGCAGAACAGAGACTTCAGGCAGGCTGTATGACAGCGTGCAATAGGGAAATTAGGCAGCAGATAAAAAAATTAAATGAAAAGGCATTAAAACTGATCAGCGGTCTGATTGATTTTAAAGAAGAACTTCTTAAGGATGTAGAAACCTGTCGGGTTTTTACGGCCAATTATCCGCTTCTTATTAAGCATATTATTAGAGAAGCAAAGATGTATCATATGATTATTTGTCAATTAAATGAGGCCGGATATATTACACCTAATAATCTTTGTTCTACAGAAACTTTCTGGAATCAGATTATGATGGAACATGCACTATTTATCAGGGGACTTTTAGACCCGTCGGAGGAAGAACTGATTAAGACGGCTGACAAATTTGCACAAGAATATAAAGAGCTCCTGTGCGAGGCAAGAAGTAAAGACTGTAAGGCAATGGAAGCGCTGACCTGTAAAACATTAAAAGAAACTGTCCGTTATCGGGATTTTAAGGCAGCAGGTACAAAAGGAATAACAGAATGTAATATTGCTTCTATAATTTTACCGCTTTTAGCAGATCATGTGCTGAGGGAAGCAAATCATTATCTGAGAATATTGAATCAGTATGTAGAAGACTGAGGCGTTGTAATCAAAAGTTTATAATTTTTACTCGGTGCGTTTCAAATTAAATTGTAATAAAATTTTTCAATTCTGCAATACTATTAGGAGAGTGCGAAACTTATTTTTTTATGGTGCCTCTTTTTAACATTACTTTGCAAGCCAGCTTTTCTAAGCATTTCAAAATTTTGATAAAAAGAGGCATAATAAGTTTCGCAAACGCCTAGAAAATACTGTAAGCAGAAGGAGATAAGATAATGGCAATAGCAAAAAAATCTGTAATATCATTTGGATTAGTAGCAATCCCAATTGCAATGTATACAGTAGTGCAAAATAATGATATCCATTTTAATCAGCTTCACAAGGAAGACAAAGCTCGAATCCGTTACAAAAAAGTATGTGCAAATTGTAACCAGGAAGTAAAACCGGAAGAGATTATTAAGGGATACGAGTATGATAAGGATCATTTTGTTACGGTTACCGATGAGGAAATCGAAAAGATTAAGACTGAAAAAGAAAAGTCGATACAGATTCTGCATTTTGCAAATTTAAATCAAATTTCTCCGATTTATTATGATAAGGCATATCATGTACTGCCGGAAACAGGCGGAGATAAAGCGTTTGAACTGTTGCGGGCGGCACTGATGGAACAGCAGAAGATAGCAATCGGGAAGGCTGTCATGGGAAGTAAGGAAACACTGCTGGCTATTATTCCCCGTGAAGATGGAATCATAATCCAAACGATGCATTACGAGGATGAAATCAAGGATATCCCGAAGTCGTACCAAAAGCAGGAAATCAATGAACAAGAGCTGAAGATGGCAAAAACACTCATTGATTCCATGGATACACCATTTGCTCCGGAAAGCTACCAAGATGAATATCAGATTAAATTAAAGCAATTATTAGAAGATAAAATAGCCGGTAAAGAAATTGTTACACCAAAAGGAACGGATAAGGGAAATGTCATAGACCTAATGGATGCATTAAAGCAGAGTATCGAGCAGAACAAAAAGCCAAAGCGGGCCGGACGAAAAAAAGTAAGCGGTGAATAATGGATATATTTGAAAATAGAAATATAAAACCAATGTTAATCGGGATGGAGCGAGAGCCCTTTGACGATTCTGACTATATTTATGAATTAAAATTGGATGGAGAGCGGTGCATTGCTTATCTGAGCAAAGAAGGCACAGAACTGAGAAATAAGCGTAATATAAAAATGCTGCCTAAAGTACCGGAGCTGTCTGAAATCCACAAGCAGATAAAAAAAACTTGTATATTGGACGGGGAACTCATTATTATTAAAGAAGGAGTCCCTGATTTCTTTGAAATCCAGCGAAGAAGTCTCATGTCCAATAAGTTTAAAATCGAGCTGGCATCAAAAAGATATCCGGCAACGTTTACGGCCTTTGATATCTTGTATTATGATGGTAAGCAAGTAACAGATAAAACGTTGATGGAAAGAAAGAAGCTATTAGAGAAAGCTTTTAAAGAGAACGAACGGCTGGCTTTATCCCGATATATTGAAAAGGAAGGGACAGCTTTTTTTGAGCTTGCAAAAAAACAGAACTTAGAAGGAATCGTTGCCAAGAAAAAGGACAGCCTATATAAAATGGATACTCGGACAAAGGAATGGATGAAGATAAAATTTCTTAAGGATGAAGACTTTGTAGTATGCGGCTATATCATTAAGGAAACGGAGGAACGCAGTACAGCGAGTGTCATTCTTGGTATGTATGACAAAGGCAAATTAATATATCAAGGACATGTTACACTTGGAATGTCGGGAAAAGATTTTGAGTATATTGTAAGACAAAAGCAAGTACAGGAGTCACCATTTGAAATAAATGAAACAGATGCGGTTTATATTGAACCAAAGCTTGTCTGTACGGTTACTTATATGGAACGATTGAAAAACGGCGGTCTTAGAAGAGCAGTTTTTAAAGGGCTTAGAAGTGACAAAACAGCAAAGGAATGCGTAGCGCACTAGTATGGATAGAACACAGGTATAGAGCTTGTGTTCTTTTTGAGTTACAATGGTGCAAAAGGATCATTATCTTTATTGGAGTCCCAAATATACTCGATATGATCAGCTATTGTCTGGGCTGTTTCAATCCCGTGAATATCACTAATAAATCCTAATGTCATATCAATTCCTGCTGATACACCTGATGAAGTATAGTATTTATCATCATTCACCCAGCGTGCCTGCCTAATCCATTTTACGTTGACACCATTTGAAGCAGCCCACTCAAAAGCTCTTTTGTTAGATGTAGCTTTAAAACCATTTAATAAATTGGTTTTAGCGAGTAAAGCAGAACCGGTACATACAGTTAATACATAGCTTGCTTTTTCGGATAACGATTTTATCTGTTCAATAAACACATTATCATTTACTAAACTTCTTGTACCCATACCGCCTGGTATCAATAAAATCCCAGATGTATTGATTTCAGAAAATGACAATGTATTTACTTGAATTTTCTGGCTGCTTTTAACTATCCCACCATGCAGAGAATAATACCCTAACATATAATCCTCAGGCAGCTTGCCAATTATCTCAGCCGGACCAAAAGCATCAAGGGTTTCAAAGTTATGAAAGAGCAGAATGTTAAAATTTGTCATAATCCCTCCTGTACACGATAATATATTTTTCTATAATTTATATATTTTATCACATTACTAAAATATGTTCTACTAATAATGAATTTATTTATAAAACAGTGCCAGTGCTATATTTCAACTTATTTTTTTGATATAATGCAGGACACAAGAAATAAATTTGTATAGGAGTAAGCAATGTATATTGTGAAGCAATACAATCAAGAGTGTCAATCAACTTTAATGGATTTTTTACAAAAATGTTTACCAGAATCGGGAAGAAAGTTTGATTTAGATGGAAAACATAAGATTTATAATAATATTAATGATAATTTTAAGAAATTTTGGTGTATGTTTGAGTATGAAATAATAGTCGGTACAGTTGCTATTAAGGAGTTAGATGATACAATATGTGAATTAAAATCTTTATACCTGCTTCAAAAATATCACGGCAAAGGGATAGGTCATGAATTACTTAGGCTGGCCATCCATGAGGCAATGGATTGTGGCTATCAATACATATATTTAGATACATTTGCAACAAGTAAAAAAGCAATTAATTTGTATCAGAAAGCAGGATTTGTTTTAACAGAACGTTATAATCAAAATAAGGCTGCCGATGTATTTATGGTTTTAGATATCAGTAAAATATAGAGTGTCTTATTTCATAAGGAAGGGTTAAGTTTCTATTATACCTAAGCATTCTAATTGTTTCTGCTTAAAGTTCTTAGAAGCAGCCGTATAAATAATTATAATAAAACAGAATAACATATGTACATAGCGAATAGAACTACTCATACTTGTAGAATATGGTGAGAGCAGCTGGCTCGTTAGTAAGTTGCTTAACATATGTGTTACGGCACCTGCTAAAATACTTCGATTGGTGCTTATATAGACAAAACTTACAACAAAGCTTAGGAGTATCGTAGACGGAATAAATAAGAATGCTTCCCAAAATGAATTTTGCAACAAATCATACTGAGCCTGCCCAGGTGTTATATACCATGGTAAATGCCAAATACTCCATATAAAACCAAGAATAAAAGAGCCACGGTAAAATCCATATTTTAAGAGCAGTTTATCAAGGGCATATCCACGCCAGCCAAATTCCTCATTTAAAGGTCCGGAAATAATGCTGATTATAATTATGACAGGAAGCATGTAAGGCTTATCAATTATCATATCAAGAAAGTTCATTCCAGGTAATGCTGTATGCATTACATTTACACCGATATAGATTCCTATAATAGAAATCAGTGTAAAAAAAAGAATTAACAATAATAAACATTTCATTCCCATACGTTTGAAGTTAAAGCACCTGTTAAAGTAATCTTTCTTTTCCACTTTAGAATAAGTAAAAAATACAAAAAACAAACCAACAACAGATGGGGCTCCGCCGCCAAAATAAAAAAGAAAAGTTCCCAGACCAGTTCCTGTTAATCCTAAAATTAATGGTGCAAACCCAAAGCCCCATGTCCATAAGAGGGTAAAGCCAAAAAAGTAACGTAGATTTTTTGAGGTGTTCTTACGAGTAAGCATTATTTGGTGTCCTTTTCTTTCAGCTTTTGGTTAATCGTGTTAATTTCTTTTTTTACATGTGCTATCTCTAAGGCATATGCAATAATAAAAACGGGTGTAATATAGATAAATGACATCCACCAATTTGATTGAAAAAACCACTGATTGAATATACCTGTTAATAGTACGATTATTTCTACAACAATAAATTCAACTATTATTTCTAAAAATAGCCAGTCACCAAATATTAAGAGTGCCAAATAGTGAATTAACATAATCAGAAAGCTCATAATGATGATACTGAATAAAAAAATTATTACTTCTGAATAATTAAAATAAAAATAAGAAATCGTTGTAACGACAAAGATGATGATTGCCGCTAGAGACAATGATTTTTGAATATATCTTTTCACTTTATACGTCCTCCTTAAAAACTGCCTTTTTTATATCGGGTATATAGGTTCTTGATATAATAATTTTTTCGCCATTAATCAAATTTGCCTCCAGCTTACTATTGACTAAGGTCTTTAGACAGACAAGTACATTTATATTTAATATACATTTTTTATTTACTCTAATAAAGGCATACTTTCTTAACTCTGCTTCTAATTGAAGTAATCGCTGTGTACTTCTGTATATATTATTTTTAGTATAAATAAAAGTGTGTTTATCAATGCTTTCGATATAATAAATATCCGGAATATTCACCTTGTAGCTTCGCCCATTTTCTTCTCCGAGTACAGAAGCTTCTTCTGCTTTAATTGCATTAATAATTCTAGTTACTTGTTCATCACATTTTGGATACTCAATTGTGATTGTCAATTCTTTTCCTATATTTTTTTTCAGCAAGAGTTTCATTAGAATATCTCCTAGTAGTACGAATTTATCATATAAATATTTTTGTTGCTTTCTAATTTATGCTATCATAACTTTTAGATAAAATATATTCAATCTAAAAAGTATCAACCTACAAAAAAGTGGATTCAGTTACAAAGAATTTTCTTTTACCAAATATATGGCAAGAGACGATATCGTACCATTTTTGCATAGGCAGGGTAGCCGGGTAATTCATTTTTTAGCATCACATCTTCTAAATAAGTTCTTACTATAATTACAATTGCTGTCATTAAGGAAATAATTCCTGAATATAAGCCAAACATCATAGGAATTGCCGCTGCCCATAGCAGAATAACAGAATATCCTGGATGCCGAACGATGGCATAGGGTCCGGTTGAACATACGCTTTGCTTGCGATCCTTTTGGATTCGTGCGCTGGATTCAAAATTTCTATTTTCGATGACAGGTAATACTGACAGAAAACAGGTAAATATCATAATAATCATACCAATCCAAAACAACAAAGGTGGTGTTTCTGTATGGTGAAAGCGTACAGATAATCCTGCCGCAGCATAAATACCATAGAAGCTAAGCAATACATAGACAAGCAACAAAGCCTTATCCCAACTTTTTGTGTCAGGCGCAACTTTCCTGCGTGCGTTTAACAATTCAGCATCATGGCGATACAGGATTATGGCTGAGATGATAGTTGATATAGTGTAGACGATAAAATAAGCAATCCCTCTAGGTGAATTCCACGTACCGGCTGAAAGAAAAAAGGCAGCAGTACCCAATACTCTTTGCACCATTAGTTTTCCGATATATTTTACAGCACCATTCTTAATCTCATTCATTTTGGCTCCTCCAATTCTAATTTTTTAGTATTTGTCCAAATAGGGTATGAATTGCCTTTGCTTTTGTATCCATACTTTCTATTTGTCGATTGTGTATAATTGCACTCATTCCATAAAGCAGAAAACTTGATAGAATACCGGTATCTACATCGGGAGGATGGATTTCTCCCCGCTTAGCATAATCAACTATTATTTTACAAAAAATAGGATGAATGGTAAGCAGTGTATTATGATGTAGGATAGTGAGCATTTGTGTGTCAGCTTTTTGGGGTTGTATGCTAGAATACTCGTATAATATCTGTCCTAAATGAAGTAGAACTGAATTTAGAAGTTCTGAAAATGCTAATTCCTTGCTGTTTTCAACAAGGTTCTTTAGTTTTTCAACAAAAGCAGTATTATATTGCTCTAAAACTGAATTAAATATTTCTTCTTTGGATGCAAAGTAGTGATAGAACATTCCAATTTCCCCATTTGCTTCACCAACTATGGATCGAATCGATGTTTTTTCATATCCATTTTGAATAAACTGCTTCAAGGCAATATTAAGAAGCTCTTGGCGGCGGATATCCGGTTTTTTAACAACTCTTGACATTTCTGACCTCCTGATTAAATGGCATTATTAAAACGACAGAACAATGTTCTTTAGATTGATTATATGTTAAAGAACGATGTTCTGTCAAATAAATCTTATTACTGCCATTTTAAAATTATTACCTGGTTTCAGGAAATTGATATGAAAATATTGTTACAAACATATTTATTAATAGAAATGAGTTCCCCGCATATATTGTTATAAGAGCGATATATGCGGGGAATTTAATGTTAAAAGAAAAACTATTGCAGCTCTTTCAATTGAATGAAAATGGAGAATTAAAGAGCAAGGCTATGAGAGGAATTTCAAAATATGGAAAGAGGGTAATTTTATGGGTGGGCGCACTTCTTGTAATAGCAGCCGTTTTAAAATATGCTTCTAATAATATTACAGTAAGTAACAGTGTCGATGGTAGAGAGCTTCCGATTTATTGTGTGGAAACAGATGAAAAGAAAGTAGCACTCAGCTTTGATGCCGCTTGGGGAAACGAGGATACGGTGCAAATATTGGATACTTTATCAAAACATAAGGTGCATGCAACATTTTTTATGACAGGCGGCTGGGTAGAGGCATTTCCGGAGGATGTGAAACAAATCTACGAAGAGGGGCATGATCTAGGAAATCATGGTGAAAACCACAAAAATATGCCGCAGCTGTCAGATTCTCAATGTCAGGATGAAATAATGACTGTACATAAAAAAGTAAAAGAGCT
>CAYPIB010000038.1:0-9417 GCA_964410675.1 uncultured Roseburia sp. | reverse complement strand
TCTTATTCCGTCCGCCTTATGGGGATTATGACAGTCACGTCATAACAAATGCAGAGGAGTGTGGATACTTTACGATACAGTGGGACGTGGACAGTCTGGACTGGAAGGACTATGGTGTGAAGTCTATTATTTCTACTGTCTGTGATCATAAGCATTTGGGAAATGGAAGCATTATCCTGTGCCATAACGGAAGTAAATATACAGCAAAGGCGCTTGATGAAATGCTGACAAAATTAGAAAGTCAAGGATTTACAATTGTTCCGGTATCGGAGCTGATTTACTTGGAGGATTATTACATGAATCATGAAGGCAGGCAGATAAAAAATAAAATTTCAAATTAATGCTGCCTGTACTTTGTAATTAAGTTCCTTTAGTAATGCCATATCATCTTTGATTGTAATACCGGCTGTTGTGAGCATATCGCCGGAAATTGCTGCATTGGCACCGGATAAAAAACAGGCTCTGCCTTTATCTGCTAACAGCCCGCGTCCACCGGCTAAACGTATGGATGCAGAAGGCAGGATAAAGCGATATACGGCAATAATCCGGCACACTTCATCAACCGTTAAAGGATTCCTGTTTTCATAAGGGGTTCCGGGAATAGGATTTAGGATATTGATGGGAACGGAGCTGACTAAAAGCTTACGCAAAGTAAGTGCCATATCAATTCGGTCTTCTTTTGTTTCGCCCAGTCCCATAATTCCGCCGCTGCATACAGAAAGTCCGGCTCTTTTGGCAGATCTGACCGCATTTATTTTATCCTCATACGTATGGGTAGTACAAACATCAGGAAATTTGCTTCTTGAGGTTTCCAGATTATTATGTATTCTTGAAACACCGGCTTCTTTAAGCTTTTTAAATTGTGCCTCACTCAGAAGACCGAGAGAAGCACATACTTGTATGCTTGTCTTAGCTTTAATTTCACGAATACCCTCGCAAAGTAAATCCAACTCTGTTTCACGAATGCTTTTTCCGGAAGTTACAATAGAATAGCGGAGTACTCCCGCCTTATCATTATAGTGCGCATGCTTTACCAATTCTTCCGTATCTAATAAAGGATATTCTAACGTGTTTGTAGAATAATAAGCGGATTGTGCACAGTACTTACAGTTTTCCGTGCACTTTCCGCTTTTAGCATTGATAATAGTGCATAAATCAAAGGTATTACCGCAAAAATATTTTCTGATTTCATCCGAAGCAGTACATAATTTTTCTAAAGGGGCTTCATAGAGTAAAAGAGCCTCTTTTTTAGAAATATTCTCATTATTAAATATTTTTTTCTTTAATTTTTCTATCATAACAGCCTCCTAAATATGCTTTCCTTACATTATAAACGGAAACACCAACATTGTAAACCGATAAAAAAATAAGGTTTACAATGTTAAGCTGTCTGACAACCGTTTGACAGCCTCTTCCATTTTATTAGGGGCAATTCCGGAATAGTTTATAATCAGTGTATGAGCGGCATCCGGTGGACAATTCCTGTAATATTGAGCAAGACATGAAATTCGAATGCCCTTTTTCTTGGCATTCTCAATAATTTCTGTGTCACTTAAGCCGGTTGCTATATGTAAAAGGAAATGCAGTCCCGAATCCTCCTCCGTAATACAAGCCGTAGAAAAATATTCAGTTTTGTTAATACATTCCATCAGCATATCCCGCTGGTTACGGTAAAAATTTCTCATGCGGTTAATATGCTTCTCAAAGTAGCCGTCTTTAATAAATTTTGCCAATGTATATTGTTCAAAATTTGAAACGGTACAAGAATAAAAGGAAAGCTTTTCATGAAAGGCCTTTACTAAATGTAGGGGCAGTACCATATAGCTGATGCGGATTGTGGAAGCAAGGCTTTTCGTAAAGGTATTAATATAAATTGTCTTTTCCATAACATCAATACTTTGCAGTGAGGGAATTGGTTTTCCCATTAGACGAAATTCACAGTCATAGTCATCTTCTATAATATAGCGCTTTTTGGTACGGGAAGCCCATGCCAGTATTTCATAGCGCCTGCTGATTGGAGTAATCAGTCCCGTTGGATAATGGTGGGAGGGTGATATATGCAAAATATCGGCTTGACTTTCTTCCAGGGCATCAACTAAAAGCCCATGATGATCCATCGGAATATAGCAGCAGGGAACTTGATTACTCTCATATATTTGAGATATTTTACGGTAGCCCGGATCTTCCACGGCATAGATACAGTCACGGCCTAGGAGCTGAATTAAAAGTCCATATAAGTATTCCGTTCCCGCACCGACAATAATTTGGTCAGGAGAGACTTGCATCCCGCGAAATTGCTTTAAATGCTCAGCAATAGCCCCGCGTAGTTTAAGAATCCCATTTCCTGGTGAATTCGTCATTAATTCATCGGCATTATCAGTCATAATTTCACGCATCAGCTTTACCCAGGTAGAAAATGGAAACTTTTCTGAGTTCGTTTGATTGCTGGCAAAATCGGCAAAATAAATATCGGGCACAGCGACATTTATTTGAGGATGACGAACCTCTTTTATTATGCCTGCTGTTTGTTTTGGCATGTCTATAAAGGAGTCAAGTGAAGCAACAAAATATCCTTTTTTTGGTATCGAATAGAGATAACCTTCTGCGACAAGCTGGGCATAGGCATTTTCGACTGTAATTGTGCTGATACCCAGATTTTTTGAAAAACTGCGCTTGGATGGCAGACGCATGTCTACCGGGAGAATACCTGATAATATATCGTTTTTAATACATTTATAGAGATGCTCATATAAACAATCTGACCCTATATCTTCAAAAGAATAAGTTAACATTAAGCTTTCGCCTCCTAATCTGACCTTGTCAAATTTAATTATAATGAATATTTTAATGTGGTCAGTTTTGATTATAATATAAGGTGAGTTACTTGTAAAGCTTATATTTTAGGCGTTTGCGATATACATGAATCCGTAAACGACTAAGATAACATTTAAAATAGGAGGATAACGCAGTGAATAATGAAAGATATGAATTCAATAAGGAATTTGCAAAAAAATTAAGAGGTGGCGTTATAATGGATGTTACATCACCGGAGCAGGCGAAAATCGCAGAGGCAGCAGGGGCATGCGCCGTTATGGCTTTGGAGAGAATTCCAGCTGACATACGTGCAGCGGGCGGGGTGTCACGAATGAGCGATCCGGGGATGATTAAAGGCATTCAAGAAGCTGTATCGATTCCGGTTATGGCAAAGTGCCGGATTGGACATTTTGTTGAAGCTCAGCTTCTTGAGGCAATAGAAATTGACTTTATTGATGAGAGTGAAGTCCTTTCACCTGCAGATGATTTATACCATATTGATAAAAGAAAGTTTCATGCTCCGTTTGTATGCGGAGCAAAAGATTTAGGAGAAGCTCTGCGGAGAGTGAATGAAGGGGCAGCAATGATCCGTACAAAGGGTGAACCGGGAACAGGTGATATCATACAGGCTGTACGACATATTCGTAAAATGAACAGCGAGATTAAAAGACTTACGACAATGCGTAAGGATGAATTATATGAGGCAGCGAAAGAGCTGAAAGTGCCTTATAATCTTGTGGAATACGTTCATGAAAATGGGCACATTCCGGTCGTGAATTTTGCAGCAGGAGGAGTAGCAACTCCGGCAGATGCGGCATTCATGATGCAATTAGGTGCCGAAGGAGTGTTTGTAGGTTCGGGTATTTTTAAATCCGGTGATCCAAGTAAACGTGCGGCGGCAATTGTAAAAGCTGTTGCAAATTTTGAGGATGCCTCATTAATCGCACAATTGTCTGAAAAATTAGGAGAAGCAATGGTAGGAATTAATGAGCAGGAAATTCAAATTTTGATGGCAGAACGGGGAAAATAATGTATACGAAGCCAATAAAGAGTGCTATACTTTAATATGTTGGATAAATTAATTGAAACGACTTATTAAGATAGGAGGAATTGAAATGAATGGTTTTGTGTATAATATCCCAACAAAAGTTTACTTTGGAGAAAATCAATTGGGACATCTTGGAGAAGAACTAAAGAAATTTGGTAAACGGGTACTTTTGATTTACGGCGGCGGATCTATTAAAAAAATTGGTTTGTATGACAATATTGTCAAAGAAATTAAAGACGCCGGACTTGAATTGTTTGAGTGTCCGGGTATTGAACCGAATCCAAGAGTGACATCGGTCAATCGAGGCGCCGGCATATGTAAAGAAAAGCAAATTGATGTAATACTTGCAGCGGGCGGCGGATCGACAATCGATGCGGCAAAGTTTATCGGAGCTGCGTCTTTCTATGATGGCGATGCATGGGATCTTGTCAGCGGCAAATCACCGATTACAAATTGTATTCCGCTCGTTACGGTTTTGACATTAGCAGCTACCGGTTCTGAAATGGATGCGGGCGGCGTTATCAGCAATATGGATACAAATGAAAAAATCGGCATGTTCCATCCTACAATGCTGCCAAAAGTTTCATTTCTTGACCCAACCAATACGTATACGGTCAGCCCATATCAGACTGCATGTGGTTCAGCTGATATTCTAAGCCATATTATTGAAGTTTATTTTGATATGGAGCCGGGTTTATATATGCTGGACTGCTTTATGGAAGGTTTGATGAAGACGGTAATTAAGTATGCACCGATTGCTATGAAGGAGCCGGATAATTATGAAGCAAGAGCTAATTTAATGTGGGCATCATCCTGGGCTATTAATGGATTTGCAAAGGGAGGAAGAAACATAGAATGGAGCTGCCATCCAATGGAACATGAGTTATCGGCCTTTTATGATATTACTCATGGATTGGGACTCGCTATTTTAACACCAAGATGGATGGAATATACGCTTGATGAAACAACAGTTTCTAAATTCTATCAATTTGGCTGTCACGTATTTGATATTAGTGCTGATTTGGAGCCAATGGCGGTTGCAAAGAAGAGTATTGAGCTTCTATCAGAGTTTTTCTTTAAAACATTACAACTAAGCAGTACTTTAACTGAAATTAAAATTGACGAGACTCATTTTGATGCTATGTCTAAAAAGGCCTGCATGGATAATGTATTACATGGTTTTAGACCATTAAAAGAACAAGACATAAAAGCTATTTATAAAATGTGTTTATAAAATTGCAGTTTAAATAGTAAATGTAAGAAGCCCTTTTAGCTGAAACAGGATATCGATGCGGCAAAAGGGGTTTCTTATATCTGGAATAGTAAAAATATTCGAATTATCAAAGTTAATTGTTAGAAAGTTATCCAGAAAGACGTTGTAAAATCTGTTATTTAAAGGTATAATGAAGGTACAAAAAACAAGATATTTCATGACAGGAAGAAGGGGTCACTTATGGAGAGATTTACTAGAGTATCATTAGAAGTACGGGTAAAGAAGTATGAGATTGGGCAAGGTTTGGAAGATGGATATGAATTATACTCGAAGGTTGTTACAAATGGGTGGGTCGCTGCAGAGGGACTTGTTCAAATAAAAAAACCAGATGGTTCCATTGTTTGTCCGTTTATATTAAACAGAAGAGGTATCATTTTTATTCGTGAAGGTGATTATATTATTTTTGAAGAAGATGGTGAAAGGCATGTATGTGGCGGAGATAAGTTTTATAAGAGATTTCGGCCGCTTGAGTAAGGGATGAAGGAGCTGGACAATATAAGGCAGATTGTTTGGATAAGACATCCGCATACTATGCTTAGTTTTAGGGAGAGTGCTTTTAAAATCAGAGGTAATGATTTTAGAGCACTCTCTTTATATTGTAATATTGTTACTATTTGCTGAAAATAAAAAAGCACTTGTTTTTTGATGGACAATGAATACAATAAAATGTTAGAATACAATTCCACAATTCAATGGGATAATACCCTGTCTATTAATCAATAGTTATAAATTCATTCTTTATTTCCCAAACCAATATTTTAGCAAACAGAAAAACACAAAGGCAGAAGTTTTTGTAAAAGGGGGTGTAGTCAAAAAATATATGACTATAGTAGTTTGCTATGTAAAATATTAAAAAGAAAGGGAATTTATGAAGAAAAAAAAGAACAAATGGATAAAACATCAAATATATCGAGGAGTAGTGATTGCATTTCTATGCACATTCCTGTTTGAAGGAGCCGTATATGCAGTGACAAATAAAGCCGGCTGTAATAAAAGCGGCAGTGTCACAGCTGTTTATGAAAAGGGCTCCCAAAGTGCAAATGGTTATTATCAAAGAAGTGGTAATATTATCGTCACTTATGATAGAGGTGAAGATGCTAATGTATGCAGTGATGTTAGGGCAGATTATGTTGGTCTTACGAATGCAATACAAAGGACAAGCATTACTTCTGACGAAGCGCAGGCATCCGGTGGTGGACATATATGCAACGGACATACTTCTGAGGCGGCACATTGGAGACACTGGTTTGGTTTATCGGGAACAACCTTATATGGATTAAATAAAAGTAACACTAAAAGTATTTCGGTGACAGAGGAGAAGTATAAAAAGTGTAGTTATGTTATAGCCGGTCCGCTGCGGACCTTTGGGGATGGATTGACTGAAAGCGGTAAGTTTGAGTGGGCAGTTTCGTATCAAAAGCTGCCGGATAGTGCACAATTAGAAAAAATTGATATTGAAGTACCACGGCTGACATTAAAAGCAGAACATGCAGGCAGGACTGCAGTAAATAAAAGCACAGGAATTATGTACAGCACAGAAGCTCTTTTAACGGCAACTTCTGTCGATAATGAAGCTCGTCCGCATAAAACCGAGACTTTTTTGTGGGAGGGACCGCAAGTGCCATCCGGCTGGCGGGCAGCGAATGCAGCGAATGCGAAGTCCGCAAAGGAAGTATTGCAAACAAAGATAAATGGTGTGTATTACGTATCAGCTAAAGACCAATTAGGAAATTCTGTAAAAAGTACAGGAGTAGAGGTCAGATTTTTGGATTATGACCCGCCCGAGGGCAGTTTAAGTACAAAAACAAACAATGGCATCTATGTAAATGGTAAGGAGTGGACCGCTAATAATGTTGCGATATGTGCCACTGCCTCTGACCGGGGATGCGGCTTGGATGAAAAAGCATTTTGCTGGGATGGGACAACATGGACAAATCAAAAAGAGTACACGGTTTCCAGAAATGGCAAATATGAGCTGATGATACAGGATGCACTTGGAAATAAAGAAAAAATAAATATTTCGGTTGATAATATCGATCAGGATAAACCGGAAGTAAAATTGGAAAAAAAGGCAGATACGTCTATCATAGCAAATGAAAAGGAATGGACCAGAACATATACAACGCTGAATATTAAGGCGGTGGATGCTAAGTCAGGCCTGCAGCCTGATGCATACTCCTTTGATGGCGGCAGGACATGGACAAAAGAATGCTCACAGTCATTTGAAGAAAATGGCAAAATAGAAGTCAAAGTGCGGGATAATGTTAATAATATCGAGACGATTCCGGTTGAAATTAAAGAAATTGACAAGGATGCTCCGGTTTTTCTAAATATTACTAAAACACCAGAGCAATGGTCAAAGGGAGTACAGTCAATAGAAGTTGCAGCAGATGATTATGAAGGCGGCTGTGGTCTGCATGATATGGCATATTCCTTTGATGGGGGAGTAACATGGACTGATAAAAATACGTTTGAAAGTGATATTGAGCAAAACATTACTATTAGTGTACGTGATGCAGTTAGTAATGTAGCAGAATATAATTATACCTTTAAAAAGGAAAAAACTCCTGAAATTACAGAGGAAGAAAATAAAGAGGAGGAAGAGAAGGAAAAAGAAGAGGAGAAGAAAGAAGAAGAAAAAGAAATTATAGAAGTGGAGCCGGATGATAAAAAGCCGGATGAGAAGAAAAAGAAAAAGAAGAAGAAAAAGCCTAAAGTTCAAGACAGTTCCATTTTATTCATTGTCAAAGACAGCATAGAAGAGACAGTAGAAAATGTAATACCCAATGTACAAGAAAAAAGAAATAAAAAACCAGTGAGCCAAAAAGCTAACATAAAACAAGTATCAGAAAATACCGTCCGTGAAAAAGAAGGGACTATAGTTACACAAAAAAAGAATGCTGTTAAGGTGACAGAAGATGAAAATGAGCCTTTACCAATAAAAGATAGGCCCAAAGAAAAAAGTAATAAAAGTAATATTTTTTTATATATAATCCTGCTTTTATTTCTATTGCTTCTGTTAGCACTATTGTATTTATTCATAATAGAATTTAAAGGTGCTGTAGTATATGGTATGGAGAATAAGAAATGGCTTCGTTTAGGTAAGGTGTATATTGATAAGAAGGAAGAGCAGTATGTAGTAGAGATTTCTGATTCACTATTAGATATGGTTTCAGGAAATGACTATAAATTAGTAATAAATCGGGCTTTTTTATCCAAACATGGAGATGAGGATATCTTTCTATTAATAAAGGAACGAATGATAAAAAAGAAGATTCAAAAAAATATCGAATTTAAAATCTGAGTTCAAAAAATATTTGCTACTGGAATGCAAGTATCCGGTATGCTATAATCAAAGGGCATTTTAGGAAAGTAATTCCATTATTAAAACATAGAAGGGCAACAAAATGAAAAGAAAATATAGTATGGAGTGGTATTGTGCTGCCGTATTAATAATACTATCCATTTTGGCAGCAATTAGTAAAATTCTCGTTGGTTTCGATATTGACGAAGGATATGCAGTTGTTATGCCGTATCGGTTATTACAAGGAGATACTTTTTTAAAGGACATGTGGGAGGTGCATTTTACCTCCTCTATCCTGCCCGCAATTATTATAAAGATTATAGTAAGCATTACTGGGAGTATCAACTACTTAGTGTTAAATTTGAGAATTTTAAGTACAATTGTACATTTGATTTTTAGTATTTGGGTTTATTCTTTTATTCGAAAAGAAAAAGGAAAAAAGGCGGCCATTTTAATTGCCTTGCTTTATTTTAATTTTTTACCGAAATGGCTTATCAACTTTGATTTTTCGATGCAGCTGATTTGGGGCATGACAGCGATGCTTTTACTTTTTTATGAAGCTCTTTGGCACAATGAAGTTATATTTAAAAAGAATGTACTTATATTTTTGGCAGGAATTGTATTGGCAATGACTGTACTGGGATATCCGACAACAGCGCTTCTCTATCCTGTTGGGGTGTGGCTTTTGATAAAAAAAGATAATAAGAAAAAAGCGCAGGGAATTCTTTGGTTTACACTTGGCTGTACCGTTATGGCATTGTTTTTCTTGGGATATCTTTTGTCATATATGAAGCCGAATGAAATCATTGAGAGTATACCTTTTGTTTTTTCTGATGGCTCCCATCAGTTTGATATGCAGACAAAATGGGCTTTATTTTTGCAAAGATGGGTGGAGGCAGCAGTACAAGCCATTATTTTAATCGTGCCGGCATTTGCCATAACAATCAGTCTTCGTTTTTGTGGAATAATATCTAAAAA
>CAYPIB010000037.1:0-23216 GCA_964410675.1 uncultured Roseburia sp. | reverse complement strand
ATAATATTTTTGATTACACTTCTGGCAAAATATTTGCTTGATTGGTATTTGCGTACAAAGTCTGGTTATATGCTGCGTGCAGTCGGAGATAATCCAACGATTGTTACGAGCTTGGGAATTGATAAGGGATTAGTAAAAATTGTCGGTCTGGCAATAGCAAATGGACTCGTTGCTCTAAGCGGATGTCTATTTGCTCAGCAGCAGAGATATTTTGATATATCGTTTGGAACAGGTACAGTAGTGATCGGACTTGCAAGCGTTATCATTGGAACAAGCTTGTTTAAAAATTTTACTTTTTTGCGGGTGACAAGCAGCGTCGTAATTGGATCCGTTTTATATAAGGGCTGTGTGGCACTGGCACTTCGAATGGGAATGCAGTCAAGCGATTTAAAATTAATTACTGCTGCTTTGTTTTTAGTGATTTTAGTTGTTGGTATGGACAGAAAGAAGAAGGTGAAGGCAAATGCTTGAAATTAAACATATTGACAAATATTATAATCCTGGCTATGTAAATGAAATGTGCCTTTTTAAGGACTTTAATTTGACCGTCGAAGATGGACAGTTTGTTGCAGTTGTAGGGAGCAATGGTTCTGGTAAAACCTCGCTATTAAATATTATTTGTGGAAATATTGATATAGATGCCGGACAGATATTAGTGGGCGGAACAGATATTACGGCAAAGAAGGATTTCTTACGCCATAGAACAATAGGCCGTGTTTATCAAGACCCGTCAAAGGGAACGTGTCCCAGCTTAACTATTTTAGAAAATCTTTCGATTGCAAATAATAAAGGAAAAAAATATGGACTTACACGTGGGGTTAATAAGCAGAAAATTGAAGAATATAAAGAATTGCTGGCACAGCTTAACTTGGGCTTGGAGGATAAGCTGTATACGCAGGTTGGATCACTATCCGGCGGGCAGAGACAGGCAGTATCACTCCTTATGGCAACGATGTCTCATATTGACTTTCTTATATTAGATGAACATACTGCCGCACTTGATCCAAAAACGGCTGAGATTATTATGGAGCTCACGAACAAAATAGTGAGGGAGAAGAAGGTTACAACGATCATGGTAACACATAATTTGAGGTATGCAGTGGAATATGGTGACAGGCTTATTATGATGCATGAAGGAGAAGCAATTCTTGATCAAGCAGGGAAAGAGAAGCAGGCAATTCAAATTGATGAAATTATGAAAATATTTAATAAGATAAGTATAGAATGCGGAAATTAAAGTTTTAAATTAACGAGAAACAGCCGGACTTTTGTCCGGCTGTAGTTATTTATGAGCCGTATGACAGAAGGTTTACTCCCAGCCACTGTCACTCTCTTCGTATTTTTCTTCGCAGTACTTGCAGCGGTAAACCTCTTTCTTTGCATCTGCTAACACAAATACATGCGGCAGCTCCTGCTCAATGGAAGTAATACAGCGGGGATTTTTACATTTTATAACGTTACTTACTTCATTAGGCAGAGTTAAATCCTGCTTATCTACTATTTTACCGTCTTTTATTACATTGACAGTAATACTGTGATCAATAAAACCTAGAATTCCTAAATTCAGGAGATTAATATCACATTCAACCTTGAGGATATCTTTTGCACCCATTTTCGCACTTCTTGCATTTTTTATAATCGCAACAGTACAGTCTAATTTATCCAATTGAAGATGATGATAGATGGCTAAACTTTTTCCGGCTTTAATATGGTCAAGAACAAATCCTTCTTCAATTTTTCCGACATTTAACATAATTAACTCCTTTCTGGTGGTACTAATTTTAATAAAGTAAGAATGAGTGCCATACGCACATAAACACCATATTGTACTTGTTTAAAATAGGCAGCACGGGGATCATGATCGACCTCGATTGAAATTTCGTTTACTCTAGGAAGCGGATGAAGGATTAGCATATCTGGTTTTGCCATCTCCATCTTCCTGTTATTTAAGATATAAAAATCTTTTAATCTTACATAGTCTTCTTCGTTAAAAAAGCGTTCTCTTTGTACTCTTGTCATATATAAAAGATCTAATTCTTCCATGACATCTTCTAAGCGGATAACCTCTTCAAAAGCAATGTTTTTTTCAGCAAGCATATCTGTAATATAATCCGGTACACGAAGTTCATCCGGTGAAATAAAGACAAATTTTATATCGGCATATCGGGCAAGTGCGTTTATTAAGGAATGTACGGTACGTCCAAACTTTAAGTCTCCGCATAATCCAATTGTAAAATTATGTAATCGGCCTTTTAAGGAGCGGATTGTCAGTAAATCCGTCAAGGTTTGTGTAGGATGTTGATGGCCGCCATCACCTGCATTAATAACCGGAATGGTAGATTTAGCAGAGGCTACCATCGGTGCGCCTTCTTTTGGATGGCGCATAGCACAAATATCGGCATAGCAGGAAATCATACGGATTGTATCGGAAACGCTTTCACCTTTTGAAGCGGATGAGTTTCCTGCATCGGAAAAACCTAATACATTCCCACCTAAATTGTACATTGCAGCTTCAAAACTTAAACGAGTTCTGGTACTTGGCTCATAAAAGCATGTAGCCAGCTTTTTACCGGTACAGATATTGGTATATTTTTCGGGATTCCTTTCAATATCTCCCGCTAAGTCAAAAAGCTTGTCTAATTCTTCCGTAGAAAAATCAAGCGGACTCATTAAATGTCTCATAGTTTTGTTTCTCCCTTGTTATTTAATTCGTTTTAAAAATAGTGTTCCATAAAAAATCGAAGAGAAAATAATCCCTTCGATTTTATAATTAGTGAAATGATAACAAATCCTCAACGGCTTTTCTTTTTGGAGCAGTTGGGAGTTCATCCGGATATCCAATTGGAATAAGGGCGATAAGTTCTCTGTCCTTTGGAATATTTAAAAGAGCGGAAGCTTTATCACCATCAAAAATACCTAGTATAACACTGCCAATACCTTGTTCAAAAGCGGCAAGGCAGAATGTTTGGGAAGCAATACCGGCATCATACATTTGCCATGCGTCCCCTCGTTGAGTAGAAAAAGAACCGTCTCTCTCGTATCCACAACGATTTTTGATAACAGTAATTGCAATTAACATCGGTGCATTTTTGATAATTGTACCATTATGTGCATAATCACTGGTACATTCATCGGCAAGTTTATCCTTTAATGCCCCTTCAACTGCCATATAACGGGTCACCTGTGTGTTTTTCCAGCTTGGAGCATAAGAAGCGGTTTCGACAATGGAAGCAAGTAGATTACGATCTATAGGTTCTGCTTTAAATTTACGAACACTTCTGCGATTAACAATACAATCTTTGGTTAACATATAATGCCTCCTTTTTTCATATACATATATTTGACTTTTCAATATAATAGCACATTTAAACAATGCTTTCAATGTTGAAAATATAAAATATAGTGCTTTTTCATGCAATATATGATAAAATTCTTATAATATACTATTAAAAGGAGGATGTATAAATGGAATTTGTTGAAAGAAAAAGAATATTGTTTTTTGGCTTACCATGGACATTTACAAAATATACTGTGATGGAAGATATGATTAATCTTCAAAAAGGATTATTAAGTACAGTTGAAGATGACTGTTATATGTATAAAGTGCAGGACGTAAAGCTTCAGACTTCTTTATTAGAAAGAATTTTTAAATTAGGGACTGTAGTATGCTTTACAGGAGATACAACTCACCAAAAGCTAGAGTTAATACATATAAAAAATGCAAGGGAAATAAAAGATTTTATTTTAGAGGCATCCGAACAAGCAAGAATGAAAAGAAGAACATTGAATACACTTAACATTGGCAGTACAGGACTAGAAGATGATATAGAGTAAGGAGTATGTAAAAGCCGGACTGGAGCAAGATCTCAGCCCGGCTTTCACATATTTTAGGGAGGATAAGGAATTATTTGTGGTTTAGAATGTATTCATATAAAAGTCCGGTACCAAACCAGTAAGGTGCATAGTCCAGCCGAACGACACCTTCCACATTTAAAGGAGACTCCTCATAATTCCAAGGGCACAAATTATTCTTTTTTAAGAACTTGCCCGTGATAAATTCAGTCACAAAAATACAAATGGTGTATATACTTCCTCTAATGAAAAAGGGTTTTCCGGATAAAAGTCTGGAAATCGGCAGTAAAAATATTGCCATTCCATAGATAGGGAACATAAAAAGTGAAGTATTACCCTTTAAGCGTTTATCAGGACTACCAATTGTAGATACGGCTGTAAAAATGATTTCCAGGCACCAGCCGACAATACCACATGTCATAAATTTTCGTATCATGAAAGTAGTATTTCCTTAGTTTTTTTATTTATACATAAAATATAAAAAAATAAAAATAATCTGGAAACTGATACAGAAATGGTATATGATAGGGAAGGACTGGCAGTTGCGAAATTCGTTTCTGGGCATCGACTCTTTCTCACCGTACTTTGGAAGCCCGTTTTTCTAAGCATTGCAATGAGCCCTTAAGCGCTAAAAGCATTCAGCAGAGGCTTCATGCTTTTAGAAACCGCTTAAGGTCTCATTTCCATAGAAAAGAGGGCATTTCAAAGTATGGTGAGAAAGAGCAGCCGCCCAGAAACGAAATTCGCAGATGCCTTAGATAATGGAGAAGTACTTAATGGAGGAGATGCTTTTATGAAGTATCAGGAAGCGCTTGGATATATAAAATCCATACAAGTAAGGATTGTCCCCGGACTTTTAAATATACAGAATCTTTGCAGGGAGCTGTCAAATCCGCAGAATGACTTAAAGTTCGTTCATATTGCCGGTACGAATGGAAAAGGCTCGGTATTATCTTTTGTATCTACTGTTTTGACTAAAGCAGGATATAAGGTAGGCAGATATATTTCGCCGACGTTAAAGGATTATAGAGAACGCTTTCAGATTAATGGAAAAATGATTTCAAAGCGTGATTTAGGTAACTATACAGAACTTGTCAAAAATGCTTGTGATTGTTTAGTAGATAAGGGACAAGCAATGCCGACACCATTTGAATTTGAAACAGCGCTTTCATTTCTTTATTTTAAAGAGAAGAAATGTGATATTGTTGTGCTGGAAACCGGTATGGGCGGTGCAGGGGATGCTACCAATATAATAGAACATACTCTTGTGTCGGTGCTTACGCCGATTAGTATGGATCATATGAACTTTTTAGGAAAGACACTGGAAGATATTACAGTTGAGAAAGCCGGAATTATAAAGAAAGACAGCGCGGTAGTTTGTGCAATGCAAACAAAGGAAGCAATGGCTGTTATTCAAAAGAAAGCAAAAGTAATGAAAGCTTCTTTTCGGATAGCGGATACAAATTTAATAAAAAGCGTAAAATATGGATTGAAGAAACAGAGCTTTTCTTATAAAGTATATAAAAAAATAGAGATTTCCTTAGCAGGAAGCTATCAAATTGAAAATGCGGCATTGGCATTAGAAGTAATAGATGCGTTAAGTGAAAAAGATATTTTGGTTTCTCCAAAGGCTGTTTTTGAAGGAATGAAGGAGGCAGAATGGTTTGGCAGATTTACCTGCATCGGTAAAAGCCCGGGTTTTATATTGGATGGAGCTCATAATGAAGCAGGTGCAAAGTGTTTAGCAGATTCTATAAAACAATATTTTCCTAATCATCGTCTAATATATATTATGGGAGTATTAAGAGATAAAGAGTATGAAAAAATAATAAAGCAAACATATTATTTTGCAGAAAGCATTTTGACAATAAAGATACCTGATAATAAAAGGACGATGGAGGCATATGAGCTGGCATGTGAGGTTTCAAAATACCATAATCATGTAACGGCATGTGATAGTCTGGAGGAAGCTGTAGAACTTGGCTGCTTGATGGCAGATAAGGATACCGTGATTATTGCGTTTGGCTCACTTTCATTTTTAGGTAAATTATCTGAAATTTTAGAAAATATACAGAGCTCGAGGAGAATGATTCATGGTAGATAAAGATAAGATTAAAGCGGGGGTGTACCTTTTATTAGAAGGCATCGGTGAGGATGTTACAAGAGAAGGTCTTGTTGACACGCCTGATAGAATTGCAAGAATGTATGAGGAAATTTTTGCGGGGATGGATGAAAAGGCGGCAACACATCTTTCTAAAACATTTAAAGTAAATGGCGGAGAAATGGTTTTAGAAAAGGATATTACATTTTACTCCATGTGTGAACACCATTTTATGCCGTTTTACGGTAAGGCACATGTAGCATATATACCGGATGGCAAAGTAGTGGGACTTAGTAAATTGGCGAGAACGGTTGAAGTATTTGCAAAAAGACCACAGCTGCAGGAGCAGCTTACGGAGCAGATTGCCGATGCACTCGTAAAAGACTTAAAAGCAAAAGGGGCAATGGTTGTCATTGAGGCGGAACATATGTGTATGACGATGAGAGGCATAAAAAAGCCGGGAAGCAAAACAATAACAGCTGTTACGAAAGGCGATTTTAAAAATAATGAGAGCCTTCAAAATCAATTCTACAAAATGTTAAATCGAGATTGAATAATTGGTGAGTCGAATGGGAAGTAGAATTCAAAGCATTATAAGCAATCGGGAATATAATAAATATATTGAAAATAACAATAGTTATGAAAAGGAAAGAATGTTTTGTAAGCACAATATCGAGCATTTTTTAGATGTAGCAAGGATTGCTCTTATTCTATCTATGAAGGAGAAGCTTGAGATTGATGAAGAGCTTATTTATGCTGCTGCACTATTACATGATATAGGAAGGCATATACAATACGAGGACGGAAGAGATCATGCAATTGTCAGTGCCGGACTAGCACTTCCGATATTAGAAGAATCAGGCTTTTTTGAGGACGAAATAAGTGATATAATAAGGGCAATAAAAAATCATCGAAATAGTATGACAGCAGATCAAAAAGATTTAAGCGGTTTAATTTATCGAGCTGATAAATTAAGTCGTGCCTGCTATGCCTGTGAAGCACAGCTGCAATGCAACTGGAAAGATGATAAGAAAAACTTGAATTTGATTTTATAGGGGGATAAGAGTGAAAATTGGAAATCGTGAATTTGATATAAAAAACAAAACATATGTTATGGGAATCTTAAATGTAACACCGGACTCTTTTTCAGATGGCGGAAATTTCAACCATTTGGACAAGGCTTTATTTCACACAGAGGAAATGATCAAGGAAGGTGCTGCCATGATTGATATTGGCGGAGAATCTACAAGACCAGGATATACACTTCTTTCTGACACTGAAGAAATAGAAAGGGTAGTTCCTGTAATAGAAGCTTTAAAGCAGCGGTTTGATATTCCGCTTTCCCTAGATACATATAAGAGTGAAGTTGCAAAAGCAGGTATACTTGCAGGCATTGACCTTATTAATGATATATGGGGACTGAAATATGATGAACATATGGCGCAGGTAATTGCAGAAAATAAAATAGCTTGCTGCCTGATGCACAATCGAAAAGATTTAAATTATACCGATTATTTTGAAGATTTTAAAGAGGATATGAAAGAAACGGTTCTTTTAGCAAAGCAGGCAGGCATTGAAAAAGACAAAATAATACTAGATCCGGGAGTAGGATTTTCCAAAACACTGGAAAATAATTTACAGATTATAAATCATTTAGAAATTCTAATAGAAATGGGATATCCGGTACTGCTTGGAACATCAAGAAAATCAGTAATTGGCCAGGCACTTTCACTTCCTGTCGACAAGAGACTGGAGGGAACACTTGTAACGACCGTGTTTGGTGTTTTAAAGGGCTGTGCTTTTGTAAGAGTACATGATGTGGAGGAAAATATAAGAGCAATTGAAATGACAAGGGCTCTGGTTTTAGCATAGTGCTAACTCTCGGAAATGAGTTTCACAAACATTTAAATTTCATACTAAGAGGAAGGGAGAAGATTTTCATGGATTGTATTTCAATTAAGAGATTAGAGACGTATGCTTATCATGGTGTATATGAAGAAGAGCAGGAAAATGGACAGCATTTTTATGTCAGTGCAGACCTTTACCTGACAACGAGAAATGCAGGTATCAATGATGATTTACAATGTTCTGTTCATTATGGTGAGGTGTGTGAGTTTATTAATGAATTTATGAAAAATAACATTTATAAACTTCTGGAAGCAGTATCAGAAAATTTAGCAATTGAACTTCTGGTAAAATATCCGCTAGTTCAAAAAATCAGGCTGACAGTTAGTAAACCAGAGGCACCTATTGCACTGCCGTTTGACGATGTTGCCGTTACAATCGAAAGAAAATGGCATAGGGTCTATATTGCCTTTGGCTCAAATATTGGCGATAAGAAAAGGAATATTACAGACGCGATAGAAAAAATACGAACAGAGCGGTCTTTTAGAATTCATAAAATATCAGGATTTTATGAAACAGCACCGTATGGATGTGTAGCACAGGATGATTTTTTGAATGGCATGATAGAGCTTGATACAATATTGTCACCAAGTGAGCTTCTTTCCTTTTTGCAAAAGCTGGAAGCAGAAGCTGGGCGGGAAAGGAAAATTCATTGGGGACCAAGAACCTTGGATTTGGATATTATTTTCTATGAAAATAAAATAATTGACTTACCGGACTTAGTAATCCCGCATGAGGATATGCAAAACCGTGGTTTTGTACTTTTACCAATGAATGAGATTGCACCTAATTATAGACATCCAATTTTACTTAAAACAATGAAAACGTTATTGGATGAACTACAAAACAAATAATGATAAATAAAAAAAGACTATTTTGATACAATTCATAGTCTTTTTTAATTTCAATGAAATAATTGGATATTATCAATGTACCGAAAAAATACGAAAATACTGTCTAAAAATATAGTGGTTTTTTTGGATAGTATATACAAAAATTAATTATTTGAAGAAAAAGTATTGAACAATATGGACAAATTATCTTATACTCTAATTGTACTAAGATGGAAAAGGCTTGATTGACGATAAGTCAAAAGTGTCTGCAAAGACAAAGAATTAGTTCTCCTTACCAAATTTATTATAGAAAATCCGACAGTCGGGGTAACGGTCCGACTGCCGGATTTTTGCATTATTCAATAATATTTTCTAAAGCAGCTTGATTCGCACCGTCAAAAGTACTGACTGATATATCACCAAAAGTTGGAGTACGATAAATAGGCATATCTTGGTTAAAAGAATGAAAGTATACGTAACGGGAAGTGATATTAATATCGCTGTAATTTCCTTCGACAACAACTTCAGGGCTGCTTCCGTCAATATCCATTCTCATGAGTGCCGGAGAAGTCTCATCATTTTTTTGGTAATAAATATAATTGCCATAAACATTAAAAGTATCTACCCGGTCATTTGTTAGTATATAAGCGACTGGTTCGGTTTCAGTGAGAGAAAACCTACAGAGCTTATAGTTTTGGGCGGCATCCATGTAATAAACATAATCATTTACAATCTGCGGAAACCAAATCTTTCCTTCAAAAACAAGGGTGTTAGTTCCGGCTAAAGGATCATAGCAAAATAGTGAAAAATCTTTTTGTGAACCGGTATAATAAAAACGTCCATTATAAATACATAGAGGAGATATTTCTATCGAAGATACTCTTGTATCCGTCTTTCCGTCTAAAGAAACACTATGCAGATTAGGGCCTTCTTTTTTAGAGTAATAAGTATAAAATATTTGATTATCGCATAAGATTAAGGGACCGGTTGCATCTCTTCCCAGTCCGGTAGTATTTTTGCCGCTGGTATCAGTCCGGTAAATTCCGGTAGTATTTCGTAGATAACCAAGGCCCTGCATACCGGAAAGAGTAGTCTGATAATAATAAAGCTGCTTTCCACCTATATTAATATAGTTAACGCCCATATTCGATATTTTCTTGAATTCTGTTTCATCGCTGTTCATAGAATATAAAAAACCGTTATCATAAGCATTTGAAAAGTATATCATATCATCCTTTTCACAAAAGAGACCTTTGTTATAAAGATTTCCGGCAGTATTACCAACAGTGCCGATGGGATTTTCCGGAATCCTGTTTAGATATTGAGTAGCAGCTGAGGTGCCAATCACAATAATAAAAAGAATAATTCCTATTATGATTCCTTTTGTTTTTCCTGACATTTGGTTCCCCCCTTAAAAATTAAGATATTTACCATTATAATAGCACGAAAAGTGAAATTATTTAACAAAAAATTATAAAATATAAGATTCCACTAGGATTTTTTTAAAAACCATGTTAGACTAATAATCTAAAAGAAAATATGCAGGCATAGAAAAGCTTGTCGGCAGGAGGCGTAGTAGAAGTGCCAAGTTTATCATTTTCAAACATAAAGGTACATAATGAAATTGAATTTTGCAAAGTTTCAGATTCAGAAGTAAAGAAAAAACTGGAACGTGCTTTTTTAGAAAACCATATTTCCTATTATGAACGTTGGGACGAACGTTCTATTCTTAGACGTATATTTTCAAAGGGCGAGAAGGAATCATGCACAATCTGTATAAATTTTATGCAAAAAGAAAAAGCAGAGGCAATAGTGGAAAGTATGGGAGATTTAAAAGGCAAGCTAGAGATGAAATGCAAGTGGGTTGAAAAAACATATTTTTAAGTCTTGCTAAATTAAAAGATTTTTGTTATAGTAAATATTACTAGCTTAACAATTGAATAAAGTTCTTCGGGTGAGGGAGTAATTCCGCAATGTGGTTATATCATTTGACCAATCGAGGCGAGATAAGTCAACAGCATGACAGAAATGTCTGGTTTATCTATAAAGAATGAGACTCATATACAGTGTTAATACTCTGTATATAGGTCTTTTTTGTTTATAAGAAAGCTTATATTACGAAATAAGAGTATAAATTACTAAAAGAAGAAGAGCTTATTGATTGAAGACTTAGAATATTAAGGAGGATAGAAAATGAGGGTTTATTTAGAAGAGAAAGAAAGGGTGTTAGAAGACCTACAAACGTCTGCTAATGGATTGAGCACAGCGGAGGCTCAGAAGAGACTTGAGAGTAATGGCAAAAACAAATTAAAAGAGGGGAAGAAGAAATCACCAATCCGTCGTTTCTTTGAGGAACTAGGGGATCCAATGATTGTTATACTGCTTGTAGCAGCACTTATTTCGGGTATTACAGCGGTATATGCAAAGGAATCCTTCGCAGATGTTATTATAATTTTGCTTGTAGTTGTTATTAATGGTGTACTCGGAGTTGTACAGGAGAGCAAGGCTGAAAAAGCAATTGAAGCATTACAGGAGATTGCGGCTGCTACTTCAAAAGTCATTCGTGACGGCAAGCAGCTTACAATTAAAAGTGAAGATTTAGTCGTTGGTGATATTATTATATTAGAAGCAGGAGATGCAATACCGGCAGATGCAAGAATATTAGAAAGTGCCAGTTTAAAGCTTGAGGAAGCAGCACTGACAGGAGAGTCGGTTCCGGTTACAAAGAAGGCTGAGAAGCTTGATTTGGCAGGTGAAAAGGAAATTTCCTTAGGTGACCGTAAAAATATGGTTTACATGGGAAGCAGTGTTGCCTATGGACGTGGTAGTGCAGTTGTTACAGGTACCGGCATGGATACTGAAATGGGAAAAATTGCAGATATATTGTTAAGAGCAGAAGATTCCCAGACACCGCTGCAGAAAAAATTGTCACAGCTTAGTAAAGTGCTTAGTATACTTGTTATCGGAATTTGTCTTGTGATTTTTGCGGTAGATATTATTAGAAACTGGAATAACCTTACAATGCTTGGAATGCTTGATACATTTATGGTTGCTGTTAGTTTGGCTGTAGCAGCTATTCCGGAAGGACTTGCAGCAGTTGTTACGATTGTACTTTCCATTGGTGTAACAAATATGTCACGTAAAAGGGCGGTTATCCGTAAGTTAACGGCAGTGGAAACGCTTGGCTGTGCACAGGTTATTTGTTCTGATAAGACAGGTACTTTAACACAAAACGTTATGACTGTTGTAGAGCATGTCGGAGAGGAAGAACCACTCGCAGAAGCACTTGCCCTTTGCAGCGACGCTAAACTTGATGAAAATAATAAGGCAGTAGGTGAGCCAACGGAGTGTGCATTAGTTAACTATGCATATAAGATCGGACTTATCAAGCATGAGAGAGAAAAGGCAGAACCGCGTAAGGCAGAAGTACCTTTTGATTCTATGCGTAAAATGATGTCTACAATTCATGAAAAAGCAGACGGAAGCTTTATTCAGTTTACAAAAGGTGCACCGGATGAGGTGTTAAAGTGCTGCAGCACATATTATGAACATGGCAGTGAACTGCCGTTAACAGATGCAAAAAGAGAGGAAATTCTTGCTGCAAATAAAAATATGGCCGATAGAGCACTGCGTGTTCTTTCCGGTGCGAGAAAAATACATGCAACAATGCCGCAGGATATCAGCACCGAAGCACTGGAGCGTGAACTATGTTACATTGGCTTAGTTGGTATGATTGATCCTGTCAGAGAAGAAGTGGCGGGAGCAGTAGAGGAATGCCGGGAAGCAGGAATCAGGCCTGTAATGATTACCGGTGATCATAAAAATACTGCAATTGCAATTGGTAAGCAGCTCGGTATCATTACTGACGAAACACAGGCGATAACCGGTATGGAGCTGGACGAATTTGATGATGATGAATTACTGAAACGAATTGAAAATTATAGTGTTTATGCAAGAGTGCAGCCAGAGCATAAGGTCCGAATTGTAAATGCATGGAGAGCAAAAGACAAAATTGTTGCGATGACAGGTGATGGCGTGAATGATGCACCTTCCATTAAGAGCGCTGATATTGGAGTCGGTATGGGAATTACAGGTACCGATGTAACAAAAAATGTAGCGGATATGGTACTGTTAGATGATAATTTTGCAACAATTGTTTCAGCAGTAGAAGAAGGCAGAAGAATTTACGACAATATTAGAAAGGCAATTCAATTTTTATTGGCATCAAACCTTTCGGAAGTAGTATCCATTTTCGCAGCAACTTTAATGGGCTTTACTATTTTGAAGCCGGTTCACTTGCTTTGGATTAACTTAATTACTGACTGTTTCCCAGCACTTGCACTTGGTATGGAGAAGCAGGAACCTAATATTATGAAGCGCAAACCAAGAGATGCAAAAGAAGGAATTTTTGCCGGCGGCATGATTTGGGATATAGTATTCCAGGGTGTTTTAGTTAGTATCATGACTTTGGCAGCATATTTTATTGGACATTATATGGAAAGCGGAAAATGGGAAATTGTGAATAGTCCGGATGGAATGACGATGGCATTTTTAACTCTTTCAATGACAGAGATTTTCCACTCCTTCAATATGCGCTCCAGAAGACAGTCAATCTTTAGATTAAAGACACACAATGTATTTTTATGGGGAGCGATGATTGTATCACTGCTTTGTACAACAGCAGTTATCTATATCCCATTCCTTGCAAATGCATTTGGATTTGAAGTGATTTCTATAGCCGAATATGCAGTGGCGTTGGGAATATCAATCTTAGTTATCCCGATTGTTGAAATTGTAAAAGTAATTCAGCGTAAAGTGGATAGTAATAAAGTGTAAAGCGTCTCGAAGATTTGAAAAGGAAAACACATAACATAGCTGCAAACAAGGTTATTGAAGCTCGGATGAATAGTGTGCATCATAAATAAGCCGATTTTGCTGTGATTAGCATTGCGGGACCTTCCTAATGGAAAGTCCCGCTTAGTGTTGCCTTTCTTATTTTAATTATTATTCATGTTTCTTGTCCAAATGGGTAAAATATGATAGAATAAAAATGCGAGAATCCCAGAGAGGACAAAAGGAGACGAGCATGAAAAAAGTATTAATTATTGGTGCAGGACCGGCAGGTATTACAGCAGGTTACGAACTTTTAAAACAGAGTAATGAATATGAAGTAACGATATTAGAACAATCAGAAAAAATTGGAGGTATTTCCCGTACTGTCTGTTATAAGGGGAACCGTATGGATTTAGGCGGCCATCGTTTTTTTTCTAAAGATGACAAAGTAATGAATTGGTGGATACAGTTTATGCCGCAGCAGGGAACGCCCTCTTATGATGATAAAGTATTAAATCGATATGTGAGACTGACAGAAGGCGGTCCCGATCCGGAAAAGGAGAATAGAGTATTCTTATCAAGGAATCGTGTATCAAGAATTTATTATCAAAAGAAGTTTTTTGAATACCCAATAAAGATGAGCTGGCATACCATTAAAAATATGGGATTTATTACAACAATAAAGGCAGGTTTTAGTTACTTATTTTCTGTTGTTTCAAAAAAAACGGAGAATTCTTTGGAGAACTTTTATATCAATCGTTTTGGGCGTAAGCTTTATTCCATGTTTTTTGAAGGGTATACGGAAAAATTATGGGGAAGACATCCGAGGGAAATTTCAGCCAGCTGGGGGGCACAAAGAGTAAAAGGACTTTCAGTTATTGCTATTTTAAAGGATAGCTTTTTAAAATTATTTTCTAAGAAAATAGATGATAAAAAAGTAGAAACTTCATTAATTGAAGAATTTTGGTATCCTAAACATGGCCCGGGGCAGCTTTGGGAAACGGCAGCGGCAGAATTTGAGAAATTGGGCGGCACAGTCAAAATGCAGTGCCGGGTGACTCAGGTTGTAACAGAAGGAAATAATGTAAAACAGGTTTCATATGAAGAAAATGGAGTGCCTGTAACAAAGGATGTGGATTTGGTTATTTCTTCGATGCCCTTAAAGGATTTAGTCGGCGGGATGAATGAAGCACCTCAAAATGTCAGAGAGGTTGCTAAGGGACTCCCTTATCGGGATTTTGTCACTGTAGGACTGCTTTTAAAAGGTTTGACATTAAAAAATAAGACAAAGCTTAAAACATTAAATAATATTGTTCCGGATTGCTGGATTTATGTTCAGGATACGGGTGTAAAATTAGGACGAATTCAGATTTTTAACAATTGGTCACCATACTTAGTTGAAAAGCCCGAGGAAACAGTCTGGATTGGACTTGAATATTTTTGCCAGGAGGGAGATAAGTTCTGGAATCTGCCTGAGGCAAAATGTGTAACGCTGGCAGTGAATGAATTAATTAAAATGGGTGTTATTTCTGACAAGAGTCAAGTACTTGATTACCATAGAGAGCATGTACAGAAGGCTTATCCGGCATATTTTGATACGTATGACAAAATTGATGAGGTTACGGAGTATCTTACGAATATTGACAATCTTTATTGTGTTGGACGTAATGGCCAGCACCGCTATAATAATATGGATCATTCTATGGTTACTTCGATGGAAGCTGTTGCAAATATTTTATCCGGTAAAAAAGAAAAGGATAATATTTGGAATGTCAATACAGAACAAGAATATCATGAGAGTAAATAATAAAAGAGGAATATAATGGAATTAACGCAAATTAGAGATGAACTGGATGTTATCGATAAAAAGATAGTAGAGCTTTTTATTGAGCGAATGAAAGTTTGTGAAAATGTTGCCGAGTATAAAATACATGAAGGCATGCTGGTTTTTGACGAGGAACGGGAAAAAAATAAAATAAGTGCCGTGCGGGCAATGACCAATGATGAGTTTAACAAACAGGGAGTACAAGAGCTGTTTGGACAAATTATGGCAACAAGCAGAAAGCTTCAGTATCAAATTTTACAAAATCATGGTATTACAGATGAATTTCAATTTAAAGCAATCGATACACTCGATACATTACATGCTAAAATTGTGTTTCCCGGAGCAGAGGGCGCCTATTCTGAAGCGGCTATGGCTCAATATTTTGGAAAAAATATTGAGAGCTTTCATGTCGATACCTTTCGTGAAGCAATGGAAGCTATTGCAAAGGGGGAAGCTGATTTTGGAGTAATTCCCATTGAAAATTCTACATCAGGCAGTGTCAGCGGCAATTATGATTTGTTAGAGGAATTTGACAATACGATTGTGGGAGAGCAGATTATCAAAATTGAACATTGTCTGCTTGGAGTGGAAGGTACGGATATTTCAGACATAAAAAAGGTTTATTCACATCCCCAGTCTCTGATGCAGAGCTCTCGTTTTTTAAATGAACATAGCAGCTGGCAACAGATTAGTATGCTAAATAATGCGTTTGCAGCGAGAAAGGTTGCCAATGAGAAGGATAAAACCCAGGCAGCAATTGCAAGTGAGTATGCCGGGCAGATATATGGGTTAAATATTTTGAAGCGTGGAATTAATCATAGCAATACGAATTCGACCCGCTTTATTATTGTGACCAACAAGAAAATATATTTAAAAAATGCCAAAAAAATAAGTATTTGCTTTGAAGCGGATCATCAGAGCGGATCACTTTATCATATGTTATCACATTTTATGTTCAATAATTTAAACTTAACTAAAATTGAAAGCCGTCCAATTGAAGGAAGAAATTGGGAGTACCGTTTTTTTCTTGATTTTGAAGGAAGTTTAGAGGATAGTGCTGTCAAAAATGCACTTTTTGGTTTGAAAAGCGAAGCAAGAAATATAAAAATATTAGGAAATTACTAAAAGCCGGTTAACCGGCTTTTAAATTATAAAGTAAAGAGGTAATTACATATGAAGGAAAGAGAACTTATTATTTATCGCAATCTGTCTAGTGAAGACATATTGAAAAATATGATATATCTTGTAGAGCATAGTGAATGGGAAAAAGAAAAGGGTCGGGGGTTTCTCTATGATATTTGTAATGAAATCATTTCGTTGTCAGGCCGTCTCGGATTTTATGGTAATCTGTGGCAGTGCTATCTTACGTATCTGCTCGTTAACAGTGAAAATATCTTTAGTGTGCCCTGTGAAAAAAAAGGAACGGTTGACGGCACAGTCAATGAATTAGTTCTCCATGATTTTAATATTTTCTATGATTTTTTTCATTTGGATTTACAGAAGGTTTTCAAAGAATCAGGTGAACCGCTTTTACAATATCTTTTAGCATATAAAAATAATGAAAGAACAGAGGGAATTTATAATATTAGAATTCGTGACTGCATTTGTCAGGCGGCAAAATTGCTTTCATCAGCACAAAATGCCGAAGAAATGAAGGAAATCATTGAGCAGTTTTATAAGGACTATGGAGTTGGGGAATTTGGTTTACATAAAGCGTTTCGGGTGAAAGAAATTAAGGATACAGATGAAGTTGAAATAGTCCCGGTATTAAATGTGGAACATGTATATTTGGATGATTTGGTAGGTTATGAAATTCCAAAGCAAAAGTTGATTGCCAATACAGAGGCATTTGTAGAGGGGAGAAAGGCTAATAACTGTCTGCTGTTTGGAGATGCGGGTACCGGCAAGTCCTCTTGTGTGAAAGCGATTCTAAATGAATATTATGATAGTGGACTTCGCATTATTGAAATATACAAACATCAATTTAGAAATCTGCATAATATACTGGAACAGATTAAAGACAGGCAATATAAATTTATTATTTATATGGATGATTTAAGCTTTGAGGAATTTGAGACAGATTATAAATATTTAAAAGCAATTATAGAGGGTGGGTTGGAAAATAGATCGGACAATGTATTAATATATGCAACGTCAAACAGACGCCACTTAATTCGCGAAAACTATAAAGATAAAGCAGACCGGGATGATGAAATGCATACTTCAGATACGGTTCAGGAAAAGCTATCTCTAGTAAATAGATTTGGTGTTACTATATTTTTCTCAGCACCAAATAAAAAAGAATTTCAAAATATTGTTAATGTTCTTGCGAAGAGACATGATATTACAATACCGGAAGAGGAGCTTTTATTAGAAGCAAATAAATGGGAGCTGTCACATGGCGGTCTGTCAGGCAGAACAGCAGTGCAGTTTATTAATTATTTGCTTGGGAAAGTGGAGCAGGAAAGTAAATATAAATGATTCATATACGAAAAAGGGATGAGCAGCGTTATGGCAATAAAAACATTTGCAGCAATTGATATCGGCTCTTATGAATTGGCAATGAAGATTTTTGAGATTTCCCGAAAGGGCGGTATTCATGCCATTGATTATATCAGACATAGCATTGACCTTGGTTCCGATACTTATAATTATGGAAAAATAAGTTACGATAGAGTCGATGAATTATGCAGCGTACTGAAAGAGTTTGCTCAAATTATGAAGACATATAAGGTTGAAGACTACATTGCTTATGGTACAAGCGCAATTCGTGAAACCGACAATATGATTATTGTATTGGAACAGTTGAGAAATAGAGCCGGAATCAATATTGAAGTGTTAAGTAATTCAGAGCAGAGGTTTTTGGATTATAAATCCATTGCCTCTAAAGGAGAAGAATTTCGGAAGATAATAGAAAAGGGTACTGTTATTGTCGATATCGGGGGAGGCAGTATACAGCTGTCACTATTTGATAAGGACACATTGATAACAACCCAGAATATGCGTCTTGGTGTATTAAGAATGCGTGAAAAACTCCTGCGGCTGGCGCCAAAGACAAATCATTATGAAGAACTCATTGATGATATGGTTTACCATCCTTTAGTTCAATTCAAAAAGATGTATTTAAAGGATCGTGAAATCAAAAATATTATTGTTGTAGATGATTATGTTTCTGCGGCAATGCAGCGTAAGGAAATATGCGGTGAGAAAACCGGATATTTAAGTAAAGATGAATATTTTACTATTTTAAATAAATTAATGAAACTAGGGGCAAGGGATATTGCTAAAAAATTAGAGGTATCGGAAGAAAATACTTCACTCTTATATCATAGTGCTATCTTAGTTAAAAATATTTTAGAAATTTTAGATGCAGAATTATTATGGGCGCCGGGGGTTAGTCTATGTGATGGTATTGCCTATGAGTACGCTGAAAAAAATGCATTAATTAAACTGGAGCATGACTTTGAAAAAGATATTTTGGCATGCTCTTTAAATCTTAGTAAAAGATATGCTGTCAGTAAAAAACGAAGTGAACTCATAGAGGATATCGCGCTCACCATTTTTGACAGTATGAAACGGGTGCATGGCTTAGGAAAAAGAGAACGCCTTCTATTGCAAATGGCCGCCCAGTTGAATGATTGCGGGAAGTATATTAGTCTTATGAATGTGGGAGAATGTTCTTATAGTATTATTATGGCAACAGAGATTATCGGTTTATCACACTTAGAGAGAGAAATGGTTGCCAGCATTGTAAAGTATTGTCGGGTAGATTTTGCTTATTATGATACACTGAGCAAAGAAACAACGCTTGATAAATTATCTTATTTAATCATTACAAAGCTGACGGCAATACTTAGAATTGCTGCCGGACTGGATCGAAGTCATAAAAGAAGATTTCAGAATGTTCAGGCCAGGTTAAAGGATTCTGAACTAATTATTACAACCGATACGCTGGAGGATATTACGTTTGAAAAGGGACTCATTCATAATAAAGCAGCATTGTTTGAGGAAGTATTCAGCATCAGACCCGTTATTAAGCAAAGAAGAAGAATTTAAAGGCAGGTGTATATATGGGAGCAAAGAGTGCTTCAAATAAAAAAGAAGTGGAGCAGAAGGATTTTGGAAAGCCGGAGTATTTTACAAATCGAGAACTGAGCTGGCTTTTGTTTAATTACCGGGTATTGAGTGAAGCAAGGGATAAAACTATTCCATTGTTTGAGAGATTGAAGTTTTTAAGTATTACAGCATCAAACCTAGATGAATTTTTTATGATAAGGGTTGCATCTTTAAAGGATATGGTTCATGTAGGCTATCAAAAAAGGGATATTGCCGGCATGACACCTTTGGAGCAGCTGGCACGGTTAAATAAGTCTACACATGAACTTGTACAGCTGCAATATTCTACTTATAATAGAAGTCTTCTGCCCCTCTTGCGGCAAAATGGTGTGCGGATTATTGAACATCATGAAAGTCTCACGAAGGAGCAGGCAGCGTATGTAGATCGATATTTTGAAGACAATATCTATCCTGTTTTAACGCCTATGGCAGTCGACTCTTCAAGACCATTCCCGCTGATTAGAAACAAATCTCTAAATATCGGCGCTCTTTTAAAGAAGAAGCATTTGGAAAAGGGAAAGAAAAACACCGAAATAGAATTTGCAACCGTTCAGGTGCCTTCTGTGCTTTCCAGAATAATTACGATTCCTTCTGAGGAAGAGACAATCGTTATTTTGCTTGAAGAGTTAATTGAACGTAATATGAATAAGCTGTTTTTGAATTATGATTTACTCTGTGTTCATCCGTTTCGTATTATGAGAAATGCTGATTTGACAATTGAAGAGGACGAAGCAGCCGATTTGCTAAAGGAAATTGAGAAGCAGTTAAAGAAAAGGCAGTGGGGAGAGGTAATCCGACTGGAAGTTGAAGAAGGAATCGATAAAGATTTATTAGATTTTATTAAATCAGAGTTAAAAATCAGCGAAGAAGATATTTATAATATTCATGGTCCGCTTGACTTGACATTTTGCATGAAACTATATGGAATGCGGGGATTTGAGCATTTAAAAGCACCTGCTTATCAGCCCCAGCCAATTAAGCAGCTGCCGTCGGAATGTGATATTTTTAAACAGATAAGGAAAGGTGATATTTTACTGCATCATCCATTTCAATCGTTTTTACCGGTTGTTGAATTTGTCCAAAAGGCAGCCAGGGATCCGCAGGTACTGGCGATTAAACAGACGCTCTATCGTGTCAGCGGTAACTCGCCAATTATTGCAGCATTGGCGCAGGCGGCTGAAAATGGTAAACAAGTATCGGTATTAGTTGAATTAAAAGCACGTTTTGATGAGGAAAATAATATAGGATGGGCAAAAATGCTGGAAAAAGCAGGATGCCATGTAATTTATGGTCTTGTTGGACTAAAGACACATAGTAAAATCACGCTCGTTGTTAGAAGAGAGGAAGATGGAATTCGCCGGTATGTGCATCTTGGAACCGGAAATTATAATGATGCAACGGCAAAGCAATATACGGATATGGGACTGTTTACGTGCAGTAAACCAATCGGAGAGGATGCAACAGCAGTTTTTAATATGCTCTCGGGCTATTCAGAGCCGCTTAGCTGGAATAAGCTTGTCTTGGCACCACTTTGGCTGAAGGAACGTTTTATCGATATGATAAAGCGTGAGACCGAGAATGCCATACAGGGAAAGCCGGCTAAAATTATTGCTAAAATGAATTCTCTCTGTGATAAGGAAATTATTGAAGAGCTATATAGAGCGAGCTTTGCAGGAGTAAAGATTGAATTAATTATTAGAGGCATCTGTTGCTTAAAAGTTGGAATACCGGGCGTGAGTGAAAATATCCATGTGCGTTCTATTGTTGGTAATTTTTTAGAGCACAGCCGTATCTTTTATTTTGAAAACAATGGTAAGCCCGAATATTATATGGGCAGTGCGGATTGGATGCCTCGTAATCTGATTAGGCGGGTAGAAATTCTCTTTCCGGTTGAAGATGAAAAACTATGCAAAAAGATTCATCATATTTTAAAGGGACAATTAAAGGATACGATAAAGGCACAGGTTTTGCAGCAAGACGGAACTTATGAAAAAATAGATCGGCGGGGGAAGGAGTTATATAATTCCCAGGAGGCATTTTGCCAAGAGGCGATAGAGGAAGCAAGGGAAGAAGAGCCGGCTGATCAGAGGGTTTTTATTCCAGAAAAGCATCATGATTAATTATGCGGTTTATGTAGTGATATAACCGGAAGAAATGAGGAAATATGATAAAATTAGTAATATTTGATCTTGATGGAACTTTGACAGATTCATTAAAATCAATTCAATACTGCACAAATAAAACATTAGAAAAATTTGGCTATGCTCCGTTTCCGTTAGATCCATATCGTTATTTTGTTGGTGATGGGGCGGCAGAACTTGTAAAAAGAGCCTTACAGGCAGCCGGAGACAAGAATTTGGTTAATTTCGAAGCGGCAATGCAGCTTTATAGTGAAATCTTTAAAGAACATTGTATGTATGAAGTGAAGCCATATAAAGGCATTTTGGAACTGATACAAAGTTTGAAGGATAAGGGAATACGAATCGCTGTCAATTCAAATAAACCGCAAGCGGGCACAAGCGATGTAGTAGAAACTGTTTTTGGTAAGGAAACTTTTTCCTTGGCAATTGGACAGGTACCTGAAAGGGACCGAAAACCAAGCCCGGATGGCATATACCATATCGCACGTACTCTCAACGTTTCTCTTCATGATATTTTGTATGTTGGGGACACAAGTACCGATATGCAGACAGGGAAAAATGCCGGAGTATTTACAATCGGGGTACTATGGGGGGTTCGCGACAGGCAGGAGCTAAGTGAGAATAAAGCGGATGCAATAATAAGTAATCCGTTAGAAATTTTAAATTATCTTATATCGGATAATGGAGCGAAAAGGAAATAAATAATGATTAAATTAATAGCAAGTGATGTGGATGGCACCCTTGTAAAGGATTCAAGTCCGGAGATTGATCCTGAATACATTCCTCTTCTTCGAGAAGTAGCAGATCAAGGTATTTATTTTGCGGTTGCAAGCGGAAGACAGTATGGAAGTATAAGAAAAATGTTTGAGGAAGTTGAGCGTAATCTTATTTACATTGCAGAAAATGGTGCTCATATTGTAATGGGTGGGAAGACAATTTCTATGGTGGAAATGAATCGAAGTTACGTTGAAGAAATTATTTTTGACCTAAGAGAGTTTTATAATCAGGATTGTCATATTGTTGCTTCGACAACAGATGGCTGTCTTTTAGAATCAAAGGATGAGCGGTTTATTGATTTAATGCGTGAGGGTTATCGAAATGATGTACGTTTTACTTCCGACATCCTAAAGGAAAAGGAGCCGATTATTAAAGTTTCACTTTATCGAAACAAGGATATTCGCAGTATCGGCGAAAATGTATTAATACCAAAGTGGAAAAATAGAGTTAAAAGCTGCATGGCAGGCGAAGAATGGGTAGACTTTATGGATTTTTCCGTAGATAAAGGAAAAGCTTTGCGTTATGTACAAAATAAACTTGGAATTTCGTATGCAGAAACAATGGTATTTGGTGATAATGATAATGACAAAGGGTTAATTCAGGCAGCAAAATATAGTTATGCTGTGGAAACAGCAGTTGATACGATAAAAGATGCGGCAAGATATGTTTGCCCTTCTTATGAGGAAAAAGGGGTTTATCAGACGATTAAAAGAGTTGTGTTAGAGTGACTTTTGCGAAACTCATTTCTGGGTGGCGGCTCTCTCTAACAGTACTTTTGAAGCCCGTTTTTCTAAGCATTGCAATGAGCCCTTAAGCGTTAAAAGCATGTGCAG
>CAYPIB010000036.1:0-23584 GCA_964410675.1 uncultured Roseburia sp. | reverse complement strand
CACGCCTTGGAATGTTTTAAACATTAAGTTGAATTGTCTGATATCAGTAAAGTTATGCTTACCGCAAGTTGGGCAAGGTACTTGATTGTCATCAATAAACTTTTTCATCTCATCTTGAGACCAGCCGTCAATTGCAGATTCTAAGGTAATGTTTTTCTCTGCTGCATAATCCTCAATAATTTTATCCGCTCTAAAACGTTCATGGCATTCACGGCAATCCATAAGAGGGTCTGAAAATCCGCCTAAATGTCCTGACGCTGCCCATGTTTGAGGATTCATTAAAATCGCACAATCTACACCAACATTGTACTGACTTTCCATTACAAATTTTTGCCACCAAGCCTTTTTAACATTATTTTTTAGTTCGACACCAAGATTTCCATAATCCCAAGTATTGGCAAGTCCGCCATATATTTCCGAACCAGGATATACAAATCCCCTTGCCTTTGCCAGTGCCACAATTTTGTCCATTGTCTTTTCCATGCTCATACATACCTCACCTGATATTTTATTAATGTTACGATTTCTTTATCTGTACGCAGATAGACTGCGGCTTACATTCTTATTCATATAAAACGTAAAAAGGTCCTTCGCCCTCAGCTGATACTTCTTTTTTATTAACTTGCTTTACACCGACGCTCATATAGGTGATTTTTCCGTTTACCTTTACATTTACCGGCTCTTCAAAAGCAACTAATTTAGATGCTCCTTTTTCTAAAATATCCTCAGAAGAAAGAACCTCTGATTGATTTGAGACAGCTGTCATTTCTGTAAATACTCTGCCGGCTTCATATGCATCTGAAACAGTTCCAACAAATAAGTCTTTCTCATTAAAATCCGCATAATCCTTAAAGGTTTTATACTTCAAATGCAAGCTCACTTGTTTTTGCTCTGACACCTCAAATTTATCAATGACAATACTGTCAGCTCCTGCTGTACTATTATATTCCGATATATCATTTTGTACTTTTTGCTGCAGCTCATCGGCATCATAATAATCTTTATCAAAAATTTCTACAATAACTCCAAGAATACTGCCATCCTTTTGAATTACAATCGTATTGCTGTCTATGCTTTTATTGAAACCGCAACCTGTCAGCAAAGACATACCTGCGATTAATAAAGCCGCCAGCATAATCATGTTCATTTTTTTCATAATATCCTCCTTGCAGCACTCAAACTGCCTTAACACTCATAACATTATAACCAACCCGCTTCAGTTTTTCAACCTGCAATTTTCTAAGATATCCAGACTCTTGAAATTTTTTCCAATATATTTTTCCCGATATAACGTGGCTTCCCTTTTAAATTCCAAAAAAACCTCATCTGACAGCATAAACGTATAAAGCTTTTCAATCGAGCTGTATGCCACATATTCTATAGCATAAATCGTATCCGATAACAGCCTCTCTCTTGATAACACCCCCGGAAATTCACCATTTACTGCCAATGTTTTTATTTCAAATATGTATTGAATTAATTCTTTTTTTAATGCCGGAGCCGCTAATGCCTTCAATGACTGATATACAAGCTTTAGCATTTCCTTTTCATCATTATTCTCGCGGGTGTAATAATCTGCAATTTCCATAAAATACATACCATAAAATGCTGCTTCATAATCTTCCCTAAGCTTTTCAAAATACGTTATCATATGTACTTCCATTAGATTATAGGATGTTCTTCCTTCATAAAGCTTAAACTCACCAAAAGAAAAGGGATTAGTCGCTGCCATAAATCTGCTCCCCTGTCTGCGGGAGCCCTTGGCAAATGCTCCTATTTTCCCTCTTTCCTTTGTTAATATCGTTATTCTCCTGTCATATTCTCCAATTGGAGCGGATTTAATGACCAATCCGGTCACTGTTACTAAATCCTGCATAATTTCACTCTTTTCTGTGCAGATCTTCTCCCTTTGATGCTGTGGTTTTCCTCTGAAAAGCAACGACTTTACTATCATTTATTTCTCGTATACAATCTTCTAATTGAGGCGCAAAGTCCTCACCAAATTCAACATTTCGGTACGCCAGATAATCTTTTACCAAACCTGTTTTAAAAAAATCCTTCTTGTTATCTGCCATTTCTCTTTCGCCTCCCATAATCATCTATGATTATTAGGATAAACTTTTTAGGGAAATGTATCCGTATATTTACCTTCCATTTTACGGTAGAACAAAAAAATCACCTTATTGCTCTTTGCCGCTATAGCCAAAATTCTTAAGTAAAAAGTCGCTGTCACGCCAGTCCTTCTTAACCTTAACCCAAACCTGTAAGTTAGCCTGACATTCAAGCATTTTTTCTATTTCATATCTCGCTGTAGAGCCGATTTTTTTTAGCATGGAACCATTTTTCCCTATAATAATACCTTTATGTGACTCTCTTTCACATACAATGGTTGCATGAATATTAACAATATTCTTTTTAAATTTCATGGAATCAACAGACACAGCAATGCCATGGGGAACCTCTTCCTCCAGCGCATGCAAAGCCTTTTCTCTAACAATTTCAGCGACAATCTGTCTTTGCGGCTGATCTGTAATCGTATCCTCATCATAAAACATCGGACCATAAGGAAGATATTTAAAAATACAGGATAAAAGCTCCTTCTCATTATCGCCCTTCTTAGCTGATACCGGAACTATTTCCGCAAATTCCATTGCCTTTCGGTAAGCATCAATAACTGCAAACACCTCTTCTTTTTTAACTGTATCGATTTTATTGATGACAAGAATTACCGGGGTATTTACTGTCTTTAGCTGCTTCATAATATCCTGGTCTCCTGCACCAATATAAGCAGATGGCTCTACTAAAAATAGTATAACATCTACCTCGCTTAATGTGCGCGTAGCAGCATTTACCATATAAGTGCCAAGCTTATTTTTGGCTTTGTGAATTCCCGGAGTATCCAAAAATACGATCTGTCCCATCTCATCCGTATAAACTGTCTGAATCCGGTTTCTTGTTGTCTGCGGCTTATTTGAGGTAATGGCAATTTTTTGTCCAATCAATCTGTTCATTAATGTTGATTTTCCAACATTTGGTCTCCCAATCAGTGTGGCAAACCCTGCTTTTGTCTGTTTTTCCATAAAATACTCCTGTTAGTTTTCATTCTTCTTATCGTTTTTTATATCTGATGCCTCTATATTTTCTCTCTTTATTTCTTCATATTTTTGGATACGCTTTTTATTTGATTTTTTAATGCATAATCGAATAATGAGTACAATCGCTAAAATAATGACTGCCCAAATAATTAAATAAGGAAGCGCTATCACAAATGCGATAAAGAAATTGCGAATTCCAATTCCAATATTATAAATACTATCTAAAAAACCACTTGCCATTTTTTCAACGCTGCTCTGTGGTGTCACCTTTGATTCCCGTTCCACTTCACTGACATCAATATTGACTGTAGCAAAATCAACAAGATTGTCATATGTACGAAGCTGCGACTCCATCGATTCCAGCTGGTATCTGATTTCTGTCAATCGGCTTTCCAGTGCTACAATCGTTTCAATAGAATCAGCCTGCTCCAAAAGCACCATTAATCTTTCTTTTTCAATTTCTAATGTTTCCTTTTTACTCTTTAAATCAACATAATTTAAAGTAATATCCTGAGTACTTTCATTTTTTGAAGTTACGTTAGAGATATCGGCAATCTGCGTCACAAAAGAGTCTAGTTTGACTGCCGGAATCCTAATTGTATAACTTGCATGACGTGTCTCATCGTACGCTGCCTGCGTACTTCGGCCGGATATATAGCTGCTCTCCATGTATCCGCCAAGCCCATCAACTTTTTCTTTTAAGTTTGCCGTAAGGGTATCAAACTCTTTGGTTTCCACTGACATTTGGACTGTTTTAATAAGCTTGCGGTTTGCTGCAACTTCCTGCACCTCACCTCCTGCTTCCTCCGGGCTTACATCCAGGGCCTCTTCGGTAGTCTCCATGTCAGCTTCATCTGCCGCACCTGCGTTATAGATTTCGCCGCCATCATATTGGCTGACGGCATTGTCCGTTGTTGACTCATATGAATTTTTGCTGCTGCCACAGCCCACAAGAGCTATGGCAGTCATGATGATTATTGCTCCATTTACTAACCTTGACTTTCTCCTCATACTTGAATCCTCCTATACATTTGTGATTGATATTATTTTTATTGTTAAATAATAATACGTTTCTCCCCTAGTACTTTTATGGTTTTATCCAAATAAATTGGAAACATTCATAAATAAATCTTTTTCATCTTCAATGGATGCCTCATTTCCAACAACACAGATGCAATTATAAGCTAAAGCAGCTTCTAAATATGCAGAAAGGCTTCTAATCTTATTTGTATCAACGGAAAGGACTTCATCCCTAACCTTTTGTTCTTCTTCAAAGGTCACATTGCTTAAATATGCCGCCAGGCTTATTGCGCCTTTTGCTGCCGGATTCTTTGGTACATCCATATCACTGATGGCTCCGATCACAAACTTAGTCATTGTCCGCTCATCTGCTGAAAAATTCCTTACAAACTCTACCGCATTCTTGTACGTATCAATTGTTTTACTGATATTCGGGTCACGATAAGATGCAAAATAACACTCACCGCTTCTTGTGAAATTACTCATGCAGCCATAGGCACCGCCTTTCACCCGCACATTATTCCAAAGGTATTCATAACCCATAATCACTTTTAAAACTCTGAGTGCACCGGTATATGAAAGCCCTGCCTTTAAATAGCTTCCCGCCATTGCTACATACTGAATACCTGCCGAGGTTTTGAAGCCTTCATTTTTTTGAACCGGCAAAAAGCAAAATCCACTGCCTTTTTCTCCCGCTGTATATAGACTGTTCTTAAATGATGCCACATACTCTTCTGCTTTTTTTAGACCTTCTGCTGTACCTGTATAGTCAATTAAGAGATTTTCAGGACGGCAAATCATTTCCAGCACCTTCTGTAAGTTAGCGGCAACTTTCTCTTTCTGATTCTCATAGTCTGCATCAATCGTCTCTAACAGCCGATATAATTCAATTCCGCTAAGCTGTTCTTGTACTGCTGCCGTCTCTGAAAAATAAGATAAAGACCTCACTGCTGCCACGCTGTGCCCCGATGCCATCATATATGCCTGCATACGTGCTTTCATTTCTTTAATCACTTCTAACAGCCGTTTGTAATCTGTAAATTTTGAAGTGAGTAAAATTTCCTTCATTAATTCATATGCCTGCTCGGTATTTTTATATAAAGCTTTTACTCTCAGTTCAAATTTCAAATCAAACTCATCAAGCTTTTGACTATTTACATACGTATTGGCTAATGCAGTAAAACCGCCCGTCTGTATATTGATTTCATTAAATAAATCACCGTAGTTATAATGCTTTGTATTTAAGAACCCGAGGACATTTTTTAAGATTCCTAAATAAGGTAATAATTCATTAGAAATTTGATTGGCATCAAAGATAAATTTAATATATGATACGCCATTCGTAAAAATATCATGCGATAAAACTTTAATGCCGTCTTTTTCTCTTACTTCGTTTATAAATGGCTCTGCCTGCTTTCTGATATCTGCACGTTCCAAAAGGGGAATTTTAGCAAGCTCCGCCGCAGTCGGCTCTGCACTTTGGTAAGCAATCAGTTTTTGAGTATCATCGACAAGCTTTTCGATTTCTTTTTCTGAAAGTGATGCCTTATAAGCATCCAGTTTTCCCTGCAGCTCTTTGTCTAATTGAGCCGTCAAGCCTTTTACCGGCACAACTGTTATAACCGCTTTATGTGGATTATTGATTAAAAAGCTCTCAACTAATTGTTCATAAAATCCACTTTCTATTTTTTGCTTTAAGCTTTCAAATGTCTGATTTGCTTCGATATGCTCAAATGGTGCCATTTCATCATACAGCCAGCTGTCTAATGCCTGCAGTCCATACATCAGTCCTTTTGGATAAGAACCAAAGTCAGCCTCTTTATATTTAAATTCGTAATAATTAATACCGGCCTTTAAAGCCTTTTTATCAATTCCCTCTGCTGCCTGCTTCTTTAATACCGATTGAATTATATTTAGAAACTCATCTTTTTGCGATTTTTCTGCATTTTTGGCAACAATCGAAAAATAAGGCTGCAAGATTCCATTTTCATAAACACTGTATACATCTTCACCAATGCCGGCATCAATGAGCGCTTGCTTTAACGGTGCCCCCGGTGCCGAGCACAAAGCATAATCAAGTATTTGGAAAGCAATATAGAGTTCTTTGTCTAAGCTGGAACCTACCACAGTATTATAAGAAAGATAAGTGGCGTTTTTTTCGGTTTCATTTTCTGTAATTGAATATTCTTTCGTATAATCAAGCGGTTTTGCAAAGGTATGCTGTGTCTGAATACTGGAGTCGATTTCCAAATAATCAAATTTGCTAAGGTAGTTTTTATCAATCCAATCTAATTTTTCTGCCATATCCATATTGCCATATAAATATATATAGCTGTTGGACGGATGATAGTAACGCTTGTGGAAGGAAAGAAATTGTTCATATGTCAGCTCCGGAATATGCTTTGGGTCTCCGCCTGATTCATATCCATACGTTGTATCCGGAAACAACGAGTTGAAAATCTCCCGGTCAAGCACATCATCCGGTGAAGAAAAGGCCCCCTTCATTTCATTATAAACAACACCATTATACTTTAAGTCATTATCTGCATGTTCTAAATGGTAATGCCAGCCCTCCTGCATAAAGATTTTAGGCTCCGTATAAATATTGGGATAAAAAACAGCATCCAGATAAACGTGCATTAAATTTTGAAAATCCTTATGATTACAGCTTGCAATTGGATATACTGTTTTATCAGGATATGTCATTGCATTTAAAAATGTATTTAATGATCCCTTGGCTAACTCTACAAATGGATCCTTCACCGGAAAATCCTTAGAACCGCACAGTACCGAATGCTCTAATATATGAGCCACCCCTGTGCTCTCTTTTGGCGGGGTTCTAAATCCGATATAAAACACTTTATTATCATCATCGTTTTCTAAAAGAACAACTTTTGCTCCGGTTTTTTTATGTTTTAAAATTCTTCCTGAAGAATTTAAATCATGAATCTCTTTTTCCTGTATTATTTCATACGTTGATAGTTCTTCTAATTTCATATTTTTTTATGGTTAATGTAATGCGTACTAACCATTCTCCTTTCAGTCTGCCTTTTTTTATATTATTACCATATAAGAAATATTTAGTAAAAATACACAATTTTCCATCTGTTTTTTTATAATAGCACCTTTAAGGCTTCCCTACAACTATTCTTTTGCCCATCCATAAGCACACTTCACTGCTTTGTTCCATTCATTTTTCTTTTGTGAACGATTATTCTCATCAATCGATGCAGTAAAAACTTGGTCAATTTCCCAATTTGTCGTGATTTCAGAAATATTACCAAAATAGCCAACTGCCAACCCTGCTAAATAAGCAGCCCCCATTGCAGTCGTCTCGACACAAACAGGACGTCTCACGGGTACATTTAAAAAGTCAGCCTGTGCTTCCATTAAGAAATTATTGGCACTTGCCCCGCCATCTACTTTTAAACTGGTAAGCTCTATTTGGCTGTCCGCTTCCATCGCCTTTACAATATCACAGACTTGAAATGCAATTGACTCAAGTGTTGCCCGAATAATATGATTTCGATTCACCCCTCTTGTCAGTCCAACAATTGTCCCTCTTGCATATTGATCCCAATGTGGTGCCCCTAAACCGGTAAATGCCGGAACTACATAACAGCCTGCCGTATCAGAAACCTGTCTGGCAAGCATTTCGGATTCTGTTGCATGGTCAAAGAACCGCATTTCATCACGAAGCCACTGAATCGCCGCACCACCGACAAAAATTGACCCTTCCAGTGCATAGGTAACTTTCCCGTCTAGTCCCCATGCAATTGTCGTCACAAGACCATTTTTTGAATATACCGGTTTATTTCCCGTATTCATCAGTAAAAAACAGCCTGTGCCGTAAGTATTTTTTCCCTGCCCCTTTTCAAAACATGCCTGGCCAAATAAAGCTGCCTGCTGATCTCCCGCTGCTCCGCCAATCGCAATCGGTCCGCCAAAAAAGGCGGCATCTGTCCGGCCATAAACAGCACTGGACGGCACCGGCTTTGGAAGCATCGTTTCCGGTACCTCAAATTCTCTTAAAATATCTTTATCCCAAGTAAGTGTTTCAATATTAAATAACATTGTTCTGGACGCATTCGAATAGTCTGTTACATGAACCTTTCCTTTTGTTAATTTCCAAATCAACCATGTTTCAACTGTTCCAAATAAAAGCCGGCCTTTCAAAGCCTGCTCCCTTGCATCCTTTACATGTTCCAGAATCCATTTTAATTTTGTTGCTGAAAAATATGCATCGATAACCAGTCCGGTTTTTTTGCGGTATTGCTCAGTAAGCCCCTTTGCCTTTAACTCATCGCAATACTCTGAGGTCCTCCGGCATTGCCAGACTATGGCAGGACAAATCGGTTCTCCCGTCACTTTATCCCATACTATTGTTGTTTCTCGCTGATTTGCAATTCCAATTGCTGCAATATCTTTATAATCAGCACCGATTTTAGACATTGCTTCTACTGCTGCCCCCAACTGCGTTGACCAGATTTCGTTTGCATCGTGTTCCACCCATCCCGGTTTAGGAAAATATTGCGTAAACTCCTTTTGAGCTATGCTGCATACAGATCCTTTTTTGTCAAATAAAATGCACCGGTTACTCGTCGTTCCACTGTCTAGTGCCATGATATACTTTGACATAATATATCCCCCTAATATTTTTTACATTTATCATATCATTATATCAATAAAGTGTTTAAAATACAAATTAACCACAAGTATTTTTCCTTCCGGTTGTATTCCATAACAACTATTAGATGTCAAAAAAGTTTTCTATAATTTGGTAAAATGTTTGATAGAAACTAGATTAATAAGGAGGAGGGTATGAGAATTGAATAACTTAAGAAAATTACGTGAGCATTATGGAATAAGTCAGCAAAAACTTGCTGAATATTTTCATTTAAGCCAACAATCTATTTATAAATATGAAAATGGACTTTCAGAACCAGATTTTCAGACTCTTCGCGAACTTGCCGATTTCTTTCACACTTCTGTAGATTACCTCGTAGATTATACAGATGACCCAACTCTTTCTTCTGCACTTGTACATATTGAATTTTTGCCATCTGAATTGAATCATTTGGAAATGTATCGAAGAGTAAGTCCCCACTTCCAAAGACTACTAGATAATATGTTAACTGAAGTTATAGAAGGAAATGCAGTAGAACCCCCGTCACCTGAAAGTGAACAAGAAGAGGAATAAAAAAACAATTAAAAAGACTTTGCCAAATAAGTAATATACTTAACAGCAAAGTCTTTTTGCTATATTTAACCAACTATCCTTTTACTTCAATCGGCAATAACGAAGCTTCCGCCAAACGTTTTCTAATTACAGGTCCGATTGCGGCTGCAATCATCAATTTGACTGCATCCACGACTAAAAAGGGAAGTACACACGCTGACAAAGTTGCGGATACATTCTTCCATGAAAAATTCATCCCTGACTGAAGCATAAACCATATACACCCAAGTGCATAGGCTGTCAGCATCCCTAAAGCCATGCCGCTTATATGAAGCAGCCTTTTCCCTGCAAATCGTTCAATAAAAATGCCGCTAAATAGTGCAAGAAAAATAAATCCCACTAAAAAACCTCCGGTTGGCCCAAGTAATTTTCCAATTCCACCTTCTCCGCCTGAAAATACAGGAAGTCCAATTACCCCGATCATAAGATATACTAAAAAACTTACGGCAGCCATTTTTGTTCCTAATAAATAAGCTGTAATACAAATTGCAAGATTAGTAAATGTAATTGGGATTGGACCGATTGGGACGGTAAGCGGTCCTAAGATACACATGACTGCGGCCATAAGAGCGGTTACAGTCAGTTGATAAATGGTCATTTTTTTTCCTGATTGTGGCATGATATAATCTCCTTTATAAGTGATTTATTCGTGTGCGAAATTCATTTCTAGGGGCGGCGCTCTCAGCCATTGCTTTTTAAGCCCGTTTTTCTAAACATTTCAATGAGCCCTTAAGCGTAAAAGCATTCAGCAGAGGCTTCATGCTTTTAGAAACCGCTTAAGGTCTCATTTCCATAGAAAAGAGGGCATTTCAAAGCAATGGCTGAGAGCGTCGCCCCTAGAAATGAGTTTCGCAAGGTACAATATGTCTTATAGTTAATGAGATTATTATATTTCCTCCTTCACATGTTTGTCAACCCATTTGTAAAATTGGTTAACAACAAAAAAATGTAAAAGACAAAGCTTTCTTACTTTGTCTTCTAAATTTCCATATTATATGCTTAATGTTCCTAAATTGATTTTTGAAAAAGAAATTTCTTGAATCGTTACTGTTTTTTCTTTTAAAGCAGGTTGGGATAAAAACTGTTTGATTGAATAATCACATGCGGTATACTTTTCTTTTTCACGACCTTTTTTATCGATGGTCTTTTCCTTTGTTACTGTTTTAATATGTATTTTTAGCTGTGAATAAAATAAGCAGGCCAGTTCTTTTTCGTCTATTCTTCTTAGATGGTGTTCGATTGTCTCATCACTTGCTACCAATTTTTCATATATCAATCGGTATAAAGCCGATTTCACTTTTGCCGGTGTATCCTCTGCATCTGCGGCCTCTGCATATGTAAGTCTTGCCCCTATATATACGTTTGAGAAATCCTGCAGGACATATTTAAAATCTGTATCTTTTATATTCATATTTATTCCTCATTCAGTTTTTCAATATAATCCAGATTGTTACCAGCTAGTAAAACCATTCTTTTTATATCATCTTCCAAAAGCTTTGTCTCTTTCACAAGTTCTTCTATTGTGACTGCACGGCACAGCTCTTCTGCTAGTTCCTTTGCAGCACTTAAAATTTTATTTAACTGCTTCAGAACATCATCATCCTGCTTTCTTTCTCCTGATTCTTCAGCAATATAGCTTTCCATGGCTTCCATCACATTTTTGGCAAGAAATCCTTCAATATCATTTGGATTATCAGCTAGAGATACCATCTCAATCCCTATCGCAAGGGCTACATTTCCTTCCCCGATTAAGTCCTCCAGCAGTACACCCTGCCCGCTATAAAGTCTTGCAATCTCAATTACCTTAGGAAGCATAATGTGCAGCACCTTTTCTTTTAACCCATTACTGCTGCTGCGATAAACCCGGGTATATATTTCATCCTTTTGCTCTTTTGAATACTCCGGTAAATCCTTTAGCTCCTCTAAATATTGTTCTAAATAATTTTTCTCCTCACCGGTCAACAGAGTATCTAAATCAGCTTCTTCACCAACTGTTATTTTACTCTGCTCCAAATATTCATATATCAGTTTCAGTCTTTCTTCATTTAAGTCCATATCCTCGAAGGCATTCTCAATCTGCTCTCTTGTCACACACATGCCCTGACTCTTTGCCTTCTTTACTAAATCAAGTAATTGTTTGCGAAAAACTTCTTCCGTTATCACTTTCTATTCTCCCTTTTCCCTTTTCCCTATTCTATATGCTTATGCGTATATAAATGCTCCGAACAATATTCATAATTCCCCTTACATTTAGAACAGTAACGGAATCCTATATCCGGACTATCCACTTCTGTCCGGCCACAGATTGCACATTTATGTCTTGTAATACTGACAATTTTTGTAACTTTCTTTTTATATTCCCGCTGTCTTTTAATTTGCTTTGGGGTACGAAAACCCTTTCTCGTAACAATAAAGAAAATCAGTGCATTTAATACCGGGCAAAGCATCCCAACCACTCTTGGGATTCCCATAACTCCTGAAACTGCCGCCATAATAATGTCATATCCAATAATAACAGCATATATAATACCCAATACCTTAACTCGAATTGGGATTACCATCATTAAGAAAATCTGCGCATCCGGAAATGTAATCGCATAAGCTAAAAATATTGACATACAAACATAATACGTGCTAAAGCAAAGTGAAGCATAGCTGTAAAAATATGCAGGCTCTCCAAAGAGCGCTACTACGTCCGGCAGAAAAAGCTGGAATACACCAAACATTAAAATTGCACCAATAATCGTAAAGATAATTCCTGAAAACATATATACATTATAAAGAAATGTTCCCCATGCCTGCTCTAAGCTTCTGCCAATCGAATAATAAAAATACAGCATAATAATCGTGAAAATATCTAACCCCTGTGGCGGTACTAATATCCATGTCACAAGTCTCCATATTTGTCCTTTAAAAATTAAATATGGATTCAGTGCAAAATCTTCTAATAAATTTCTACCTAATCCCACGCTGACAATATTCAGAATATATCCTATTGCGTAACATATAATCAAATACAACGTTAGATTCGAGATGGCGTACTTACCATACTTTCTCTCAAGTTTGTGTAAAAAAGTCATAAGCTTTCCTTTCTTTCTCTTTAAGAAACTTTTAATGATAATTCTACCATGTGCTTTAGTTAAAGTAAATAAACACCTTAAAATTTTAGAATTAGTTTTCATTTATTTAATCTTTGTCCAATATTTGTTTGTTGCACATTCAAATTTCGTGTCGTATAATGTTAAATAGTGCGATTATTTGCGCACTGCATATAAATAAGAAACTATAGGTAAAAAGAAAGGGCGAAACGCATGATTCAAGATAACTATACATTAGGTATTGATATTGGTTCAACTACTGTAAAGATCGCCATTTTAGATGATAAGAATCAAATTATTTTTTCAGACTATGAGCGGCATTTTGCCAACATAAAGGAATCTCTTTCCTCGCTATTAAAAAAGGCATTTGCTTCTCTTGGTGACATTACTCTCCATCCAATGATTACCGGTTCAGGGGGTCTGACACTGGCAAACCATTTAGAAGTTCCGTTTACACAGGAAGTCATTGCAGTATCTACTGCTTTGACAGACTATGCACCACAAACAGATGTCGCAATTGAACTTGGCGGTGAAGATGCAAAGATTATTTATTTTGAAGGCGGCAGTGTTGAACAGCGAATGAATGGTATTTGCGCCGGCGGCACCGGTTCCTTTATCGACCAGATGGCATCTCTTCTTCAAACTGATGCCGCTGGTCTAAATGAATATGCCAAAGGCTATCAGTCTCTGTATACAATTGCAGCACGCTGCGGTGTATTTGCAAAATCAGATATCCAGCCGCTTATTAATGATGGAGCGACCAAAGAAGACTTGGCAGCTTCTATATTTCAAGCTGTTGTAAATCAAACAATCAGCGGACTTGCATGCGGCAAACCAATCCGCGGCCATGTTGCATTCCTGGGAGGACCGCTTCACTTTTTGGATCAACTCAAGGAAGCCTTTATCCGAACACTTAAATTAGATGCTGAGCATATTATTGCTCCCGAGCATTCTCATTTGTTTGCTGCCATCGGATCCGCTTTAACTGCCAATGAAGATGTTGCTTTTTCAATGAAAGAAATGGTTGATAAGCTTGCCAGCGACATAAAAATGGAATTTGAAGTCGAACGTATGGAACCGCTGTTTGCAACAAGGACAGAATATGAGCTTTTTTCATCAAGACACAGCCGCCATAAAGTTAAAAAAGGCAAACTGGAATCATATAAAGGAAACTGCTATCTTGGTATTGATGCCGGAAGTACTACTACGAAAATTGCACTCGTTGCCGAAGACGGGACTCTTTTATACTCCTTCTATAGTAATAACAATGGAAGCCCGCTTAAAACAGCGATTAATGCCATTAAGGATATTTATTCATTTCTTCCAAAGGGAGCCAAAATCGTTCATTCCTGCTCTACCGGATACGGTGAAGCACTGATGAAGGCGGCATTTTTACTCGATGAGGGTGAGGTAGAAACAGTTGCCCATTATTCTGCCGCTGCTTTCTTCTCTCCGGACGTTGATTGCATTTTAGATATCGGCGGTCAGGATATGAAATGTATTAAAATCAAAAATAAGACAGTCGACAGTGTTCAATTAAATGAGGCTTGTTCCTCCGGCTGCGGTTCCTTTATCGAAACGTTTGCCAAATCTTTAAATTATAGCGTTGAAGATTTTGCCAAGGCCGCTTTGTTTGCTAAGCATCCTATTGACTTAGGAACACGCTGTACGGTTTTCATGAATTCTAAAGTAAAACAAGCGCAGAAGGAAGGGGCGGAAGTCTCCGATATTTCCTCCGGACTTGCCTATTCCGTCATTAAAAATGCACTTTTTAAAGTAATTAAAGTTTCTGACGCTTCAGAGCTTGGCAAGAAAATAGTTGTTCAGGGCGGCACCTTTTATAATGACGCAGTTCTAAGAAGCTTTGAAAAAATTGCCGGCTGTGAAGCAATCCGGCCGGATATTGCCGGTATTATGGGTGCTTTTGGCGCTGCCTTAATTGCAAAAGACAGTTATCATCAGAAATTAACCGAATATGAAAATACGATTACAAGCGAACCTTTTGTCGAAACAACGATGCTTTCTATCGATAAAATAAATAAGCTTGAGTTTACAACCCGTATGGCAAAATGTAAGGGCTGTACAAACAATTGTCGTCTTACTATCAATCAATTTACGGGAGGACGCCAATTTATATCCGGTAATCGTTGTGAACGCGGACTCGGCAAGGATAAGAAAAAATCTGATGTCATCAATCTTTTTGATTATAAGCTGAAACGTATTTTTGATTATGAGTCTCTCCCAATTGATGAAGCAGAGCGTGGACAGGTAGGTATCCCACGTGTTTTAAACATGTTTGAAAATTATCCCTTCTGGCATACATTTTTTACCCAGCTTAAATATCAGGTCGTACTCTCTCCTGTTTCAACTCACAAAATTTATGAGCTTGGGATTGAGTCTATTCCGAGTGAATCAGAATGTTATCCGGCTAAGATTGTTCATGGACATGTTACTTGGTTAATCAGACAGGGAATTAAAAATATTTTTTATCCGTCGTTATTTTATGAGCGCAATGAAGTAGAGGGTGCTAACAATCACTATAACTGCCCGATTGTTACCTCTTACTCCGAAAATATCAAAAATAATATCGAAGAAATCGGACATGGTGAAGTCAATCTTCAAAACCCGTTTATGTCATTTGAAAATTTAGATACGGTCACATCTGCCCTGTTGCTGGCTTTTCCCGAGATACCAAAGGAAGAAGTAATAATGGCAGCTAAAAAGGGCTGGGCTGAAATGGCTGACGCACGGGAAGATATGAAGAAAAAAGGCGTGGAAGCAATTGCCCACCTAAAAAAGACCGGCAAGCATGGTATTGTCTTGGCTGGACGTCCTTATCATGTCGATCCGGAGATACATCACGGTATACCGGAATTAATTAATTCCTATGATATTGCCGTGCTCACTGAGGATAGTGTTTCTCATTTAGGAAAACCGGAACGGCCTTTGATTGTTTCTGACCAGTGGATGTATCATTCCCGCTTATATGCGGCTGCGGCCTTTGTACGTACAACGGAATACTTGGATTTAATTCAGTTAAACTCCTTCGGCTGTGGTCTGGATGCTGTAACAACCGATCAGGTTGATGATATTTTGTCCGCTTCAGGTAAAATATATACTTGTTTAAAAATAGATGAAGTAAATAATTTGGGGGCTGCCCGCATTCGTATTCGTTCACTTCTTGCTGCAATCCGTTCAAAGCAGCAAACAAATGAAAAGCGGACTATAAAGCCGACTTCCATTACAAAAGTGCAGTTTACAGAGCAAATGCGTAAGGATTATACGATTTTATGTCCTCAGATGTCGCCCCTTCACTTTGACTTATTAGAAACTGCTTTTAATGCCTGTGGTTATAATTTGGAAGTACTGCCAAACGATAACAAACAGGCAGTAAACACCGGACTAAAATACGTTAATAACGATGCCTGCTACCCTTCCCTAATCGTCGTCGGGCAGATTATGGACGCTCTATTATCCGGCAAATATGACTTAAACAAGGTCGCAGTTGTCATGTCACAGACCGGCGGCGGCTGCCGGGCAACCAATTATGTTGGTTTTATCCGCCGTGCTCTTGAAAAAACAGGCATGGGACACATTCCGGTCATTTCCTTAAATCTTGGCGGAATTGAAAACAACCCCGGATTTAAAGTTAATACTGAAATGCTGTTACGAGGTGTTTATGCTGCTATATTTGGTGACATTTTTATGCGTTGTTTATATCGGATGCGCCCTTATGAGGCAGAACCGGGTTCGGCAAATGCACTTCATGAAAAATGGAAGGAACGCTGCAAACAATTTATCGGACGTAAATACATGTCTTTCTTTACCTTTAATAAAATGTGCCGGCAGATTGTGGAAGAATTTGATGCTCTTCCAATTACAAATGTGAAGAAGCCAAAGGTTGGTATTGTCGGAGAAATATTAGTTAAATTCCTTCCGGCTGCAAACAATCACTTAGTGGATCTTTTAGAATCCGAAGGTGCTGAGGCGGTATGCCCAGATTTATTGGATTTTATGCTTTACTGTTTCTATAATCAGATTTATAAAGCAGATTTCTTAGGAACCTCAAAAAAATCTGCCCGTTTCGCCAAATTAGGAATTTGGGCACTCCAGTTTGCTCGTTCCTCTGCTGCAAAAGCCTTTAAGAAAAGTAAGCATTTTATTCCGCCGGCAAATATATATGATACGGTAGAGCAGGCAAAGACAATCGTTTCTATCGGTAACCAAACCGGAGAAGGATGGTTTTTAACCGGTGAGATGTTGGAATTAATCCATACCGGAACCCCTAATATCGTTTGTACCCAGCCATTTGGCTGTTTACCAAATCACGTTGTCGGAAAAGGTGTGATAAAAGAACTGAGAAGACAGTACCCAATCTCTAATATCGTAGCAATCGACTACGATCCGGGTGCCAGTGAGGTAAATCAATTAAACCGCATTAAGCTGATGCTCTCTACAGCGGCTAAGAATTTGGAAAAATAGATATATATTAAAATGTATAAAGAAAGCTTTTACCTAAATCCCGGTAAAAGCTTTCTTTGGCAGTTTCTATCTTTTTTACTAAACAAGCTGTTTTTTTCTGTAAGCATATACAAATAATACAACGGCTATTGTGGCATTGACCGAAATAACAAGAATGTTTTCTACTGTTATCTCCTTTGCGTTATTTATGAGAAAGTTAAGCTGCTGGGTATATAAGAAACGGGAAACATTCATAAACTTTTCATTGACTGACGCAATCATCGGCATAAAGGCAAATACCATCATAACCGGAACGGTAATCGATGTAGCTGCCATTTGATTTTTACACCAAATTCCGACAACAGCTCCTATAATCATCGATGTCAAAAATCCTAAAAACATAATCAACATAAATTTGGCAAAGGCAGCACCGGTATAATGCCCTTGTATTGCAAAAACCAAACCTCCGGTCATACATAGAAGCATGACATAGCTTCCAATCCCAATGAGATATTCTATTGCATGTACATTGGACATGACAAGTACTCTAAGTGTGTTACCCTCTTTTTCTTCTGAAATAATAGATGCCATACATACTAGCGGAGCCATACCTATGTACATTGTGGCAAAGAGGTGTACAAAATAGTTTTCCGGCATTCCTTTTATATTCATTGCATTTGATAGAATAACTGTTATAATCGGAAACATTAAAAACTGAATTAATATTTCTTTATTTTTAAATGTCTCCTTCACTTGTTTCTTAAAAATCGCGAATATTTTTCTTGTACTCATTTAATTAAATCCCCTTCCTGTAAGCTCCATAAATACCGCTTCTAAATTTGGTTCTGAAGAATGAATGCTTTTTACAATACCATTCCGAAAAAACTCAGCAATTTTATTTGCATTATTCTTTTCATTGGTAAAAGAATAAACTGTATTATCATTCAAATGAATCGTGATTTTATTTTGATGATTATACTTTTGGCAAATGGCTTTTGGCTCACCATATTCTACAATGCTTCCTTCAAATAGTAATGCAACATTATCACAAAGTTTTGTTGCTTCCTCCATATTGTGAGTTGTTAAAAAAATCGTTGTTCCCTTATCCTTTTGTTTGAAAATCAGTTCATGAATCATTGCCGCTGTTTTGGGATCTAAGCCGCTTGTTGGCTCATCCAAAAATAAAAGCTTGGGGCTGTGCAGAATTGCTCTTGCTAAAATAAGTCTTTGTTTCATCCCTTTTGATAAACTGCTCACTGGTTTTTTAATTGCATCCTGTAATTGAACCTGCTCTAATACTTCAAAAACAAGCTTTTTACTAATCCCATAAATATCAGTGTAGAGTACCAAATTATCATAACAGGACAACCTTTCATATAAGCCTGTTGTATCTAGCACCATTCCTATGTTCATATAATCTTCATTGGAAAGGTCATTAACGTTTTGATCCAAAATTTTTGCCTCGCCACCCTCTTGTTTAAGCTGTCCGGTTAAAATCTTAATTAAAGTTGTTTTCCCAGCACCTGATGGTCCCAATAATCCCAGTATTTCTCCTTTTCCTACTGACAGGCAAATATCCGATAATACCGTCTTACTTCCAAATGACTTAGTAATATTACAAATTTCTATACATGCTTTAGCTTTCATCCTTATCACCTTCCTTAATTCTGTTTAATGCCTCTTCCATTTTATAATTTTCTAGTTTTGTTTTTAATGCCATAAGACCACAGCTAATCGTAAAAAATATTAAGAAGCTAGTTGCGTATCCGACCCAAGGTCTCCATTCATTAATTGGAAACCAGCCAAATTTAACTGCAAGTAGCGCTACTACTATTGTCGCACCAGTACACATTCCGATGGTTCGGAATAAAAATCCTTTGTGTTTAATAATACTATCAGAGTAAAATATAAAATTAAGTAGTGTCATAATACAACACATCAGGAAAAACTGTAATATCGTTGTAAAAGTGAGTCCTTCCTTTCCCAACGAAAACATCGTAGAATATGTTTTTACGTCTTCTCCTAAAATAAAACCGATTATCATTAAAAACAATATAGAAACGGCAAAGCTAATCAGCGCTTCTCCAATATAATTGAAAATTGTTTTTCTGTTTTTCATCTCCTATACCCCCAATCTTTTCTTTAAATTACCAGCATATTGTCTGGATACAACAAGCTTTTCATCATTTGATAACGTAACCTTTATCCGACCATCCAAATCCGAACGAAGGGATCTTATTTGCTTTAAATTAATAATGCTTGATTTTCCTGCCCTAAAAAAGTCAGCCTTTTCTAACTGTTCTTCCAATTCATATAGTCTTAGACTCGACTCGTAAACATCATGCAAAGTATAAATAAATGTTTTCTTGTCAACCGTTTCCATATATAAGACCTTAGCAATATCAAGTAAAAATGTTTCTCCCTGTCTTTGCCCCATAATTTTCATGTCCAATATCCGAAGCATTGCTAATATCTTTTCAATTTCCGGAGTCAAGTTATTACAGGTAATATGAATCTCAGTTTCTTCTATTGTTTCATTCGTTTGAATTGTTATTTTCAAATACCCACCTCTTTCTAGCCTGTATTTATAAAGCACTTCCCTTACTTGTCGTTACTATATCAATATTCTTTCTCGCTTTCAACAAAAAATTACTAAGTTGCCAAAATCAAATACTAAGTTACTTTTAGAGCAAACAAAAATGCCTTACTCATATTTAAGTAAGACAAATTATACAAAAAAATAAATTTTCAAAAGAATCCTTGCAAGTTGAGCAGAGATATAGTAGTATATAAAAATGTATTATACATAAAACGCGCTATATCACTTGCCGCCGGGTAAGGATAAATAAACAGCATTCAGATTTCATATCATTAGGCCTTTGAAGGTATGAAATTTGGATGCTTTTTATTATGGAGGCTTCTATGAAAACATCTACTCTTAAAAATTTCACCAAGTATGTATCTTTAAGTGTCCTTGGAATGCTTGGTCTTTCCTGCTATATTCTTGCAGATACATTTTTTGTCGCAAGAGGAATTGGTGCAGACGGACTCGCTGCCCTTAATCTTGCGATTCCGGTATATAGTTTTATCAATGGTGCCGGACTTATGATTGGCATGGGAGCTGCAACTAGATATTCAATTTCAAATTCAAAATCATCGTTTACACAAGCATTATATTTTATTGCATTCATAGCTGCTATATTTGTTATCGCAGGCTTATTGGGAGCCGATAATCTTGCTTCTTTACTTGGAACGGATGCATTTACACATCAAATGACCGTAACCTATTTAAGAGTCATTATGTGCTTTACTCCTATGTTTATGTTAAATAATCTAATTATCTGTTTTGTCAGAAATGATGGGGATCCTAAGCTTTCTATGGCGGCAATGCAGCTTGGAAGTTTATCCAATATTATTTTAGACTATGTTTTTGTATTTCCGCTTAATATGGGTATGTTCGGGGCTGCCTTTGCAACAGGAATTGCTCCCGTTGTAAGCCTCTGTATTCTTTCTTCTCATTTTATCAGAAAGAAAAATAAATTTAGAGCATATAAATTAAGACTAAGTTCCCGCTCTCTTTTTGACATTTCCTCTCTAGGAGTCTCAGCACTGATTACGGAACTTTCTTCCGGTATCGTTATTATTGTGTTTAATAGTTTGATTCTTTCTATTGAAGGAAATCTGGGTGTTGCCGCTTATGGAATTATCGCTAATATTGCCTTAGTTGTTTTATCAATTTTTAGCGGTATCTCTCAAGGTGTACAACCACTTATGAGCAAAAGCTATGGACAAAATGACAACAATGTATTAAAGCAATTGTTAAAATATGAATTAATCACAGTCATTGCCCTTGCATCAAGTGCTTATGTTATTTTATTCACATTTGCAGAGCCAATTGTGGCACTCTTTAACAAAGATCAAAACATACAGCTTGCAACTATGGCCGCAATAGGGCTTCGTATTTATTTTACCGCCTTTTTATTTGCGGGTATTAATATCATGAGTGCCGCCTATTTTAGTGCCATTGACCGGCCCAAAAATGCCTTTCTTATCTCCCTGTTGCGTGGTTTTGCAGTGATTATTCCAATTTCACTGGTATTTTCTTCACTCTTTGGAATGACAGGTATTTGGATTTCAATGACTGTGACAGAGTTGATTGTACTTATTTACTCTGCTGTAAAAATGAAGCAGCAGTAATTATAAATTAAAGTTAGAATCGATAAATTCAAGATATCCCTTTTTTATTACTTCCTGCTCATGCTCTATATACCAGTTGTATGACTCTTTTAAACCATCCCTAAGTGAAATAGTTTGTGGCATAAGCTGTTTTTGTTTGGATACATCCAGCTCATATTCATAATTATAAAAGCAAAAATACTCCCTTTGATTAACATCCATATAAATGGATTGAAATTCTAAAGGTACACCCACAACTTCATAACATATTTGTACCCAATCAGTTATGTTAACTGTTTCCTTATTCCCCACGTTATAAATATGCTGCTTTGGCCTATGCCCCAATAAATTATCAATAAATCGGCACAAATCCCTCACATGCAAAAACTGTAGTTTTTGACTTCCGTCCTTTGGAATGTAGAAAGGACGCCTTTTTTTTGCGCAGTCAAAGATAAACGGTTCCCGGTACAAATTTTGCATAGGTCCATATATATAAGGAGGCCGCAGTACATATGCCTGCGGAACTTTTTGTAAAAGATATTGCTCTGCTTCTGCTTTATTCCTCCCATAATCCCCCCAAATTAAATTTTGCCCAACTGCCTGCTCCTCATAAAAAGGAAGCGGCAGCGTCTCAGGATAAACAGCACCGGAGCTTATAAAAATATAATCTTTAAATGCTCCCAAGGCTTCCAAAAGGCACTTGATATCTTCCTTAGTATAGGCTGTCACGTCCAGCACTGCGTCAAACTCATACTTCTTTAGGGTATCTCCTAAATGATATCGATTAGCTGCTATCAACTTAGTCCCCTGTACCTGAGGGCGGCTGTTTCTATTTAATACATTAACCTCATATCCCTCTTTCACATAATAGTCTGCAATAAATTTACTTACGAAAACAGTCCCACCAGTAATTAATACTTTTTTCATATATATATATCAGTGCTCCCATTATATTTTAAATATTTATTTTGTATTGTATTTTTTATTATGTATAAAAAGCTCCATTACCTTTTTCTTCATGTCTTCTACCTTCGCCGACATTCTTTCATAATCCAGCTCTTTTTCCTGTTCTTTCATTAAGTTATTTAAGGAATCCATTAACGCAATAAAGTCATGCTCAAAAGCCATTTCCATTTCTATTTCTTTTGTCCGGTCAATCATAATTTCGATTATATGCTCTACACCATTCGAAGTTGTTTTTATGGGAACTGCAAATAGATCAAATATCTTCTTTTTATCTCCAACAATTTTTTCCTGCCTCATAGTATGTAGTTTTCCTGTTTCCATTGCCTGACTGACTGCACAGGAGTCACAGGAAATTAGTTGCGAACCGCACAATTCACTGCAAGAGCTGCCCATTGCTTCCTCTCTGCTTATCTGCATGTACTCCAAAAAATGATCGCATATATATTCGACCTTTTTTTCTTTATCTACTAATACATACCCGTAAGGTGTATTTTTTAATATTGTCTCTAATAATTCATCTTCATTTAACATATTTCGAAGTTCAAAATAATCGTCATAATTATTTGCTGCTTCCTCATCAGGTACAGCCAGATTTCTTGTAACACGAAAATTCGTTTTTTTAAATTTTAAAGAATCTGTACTTCGATTAAAGTCCATATTCACAAATAATTCAGCCAGCCATGGATCGAATTGCATACCGGCATTCTTTTTAATCTCATCTGCCGCTGCCTCATGGCTTTGGAATCTCCGATAAGACCTTGTCGTTGTGATTGCGTCATAAGTATCTGCAAGTGCTATAATTCTAGCGCCTAAAGGAATTTCTTCTCCCCTTAAGCCCTCTGGGTAACCTTTTCCATCATATCGCTCATGATGATAAAGGACAATATCTTTAATTTGTGAAAATGTTGGAAGACCTGAAAGAATTTCATGTGAATATACCGGATGATTTTTAATTTGTTGATATTCTTCTTCGGTTAATTTGCTTGGTTTATTAATTATGGAATCTGAAATGCGGATTTTACCAATATCATGAAGACTGGCGGCTGCTCCTATATTCCAAATTTCTTTTTCTGACAGTCCTGCCTCATAAGCCAGCATAATCGATAATTGTTTAACGCTATAAGAATGCTCCGCAGTATAAACATCTTTTTCCTCTAATAAAGAACTCATTATCGTTAATGTCTCATTAAATTTTTGATTACGTTCATTACGAAGATTCATTTCCTCTGTACGGTCTATCATGATTTCCAGGATATAGCGCTTTTCACTATTCGTATTGATATCCAGCGGAATGGCATAGTCATCCAAGTAACGAATCGTTCCATCAGCCAGTATGTCCTTCCTTGTTACCAGTTCCTTTTGGTTCGTACGAAACGCTTTTCTTATTGCACACTGGGCACATGGAATTCCTCCGTTTGATAATACATAGCATTTTTCTCCTATTACCTGATCCATCGTAAAGCCGCGAAGTTTCATAAAATATTCATTCATATAATGAATTTTGTATTGCTCATCCAATATAATATAAG
>CAYPIB010000035.1:0-23808 GCA_964410675.1 uncultured Roseburia sp. | reverse complement strand
GCTTATCTGAATTTTCATTAATTAAAACAGAATAGCAGATATTGATTGAAATGATGACCGCCTTAATTTTTAGGCGGTCTTATTTCTTCCAAAAGGCACAGCAATCGGATTTTAGCAATCTTCAAATAGTGGTTCCAGATATTTTTTAATAAATTCTATTCTATCCGTTGCATTTTGATTAAAAAGTGAAGCAATAGAAATTACTATTTTATTCTTTGAATTAAAATATATTACATTTCCGCCATCTCCCATAGCCGCACAGGCATGTTCTTTTTCATCAAGAATCCACCATAAATATCCATATGGAAGATTGAGCTTCTCCCATCGGCTGTGTTCCTTTGTACTTTCATTAATCCAGCTTGCGGATACAATTTGTTTGCCATTACACATTCCATTATCTATGTATAATTGACCAAGCTTTGCCATATCCAGGGCAGAGAGCGTAAGCCCCCACCCGCCTGTATTTACTCCTTTTGAGTCAGCAACCCACCCGCTGATATTGGTAGCCTTATTAAACTCGGTTTGCTCTTTGGCGGAATGTAACATTATGTTTCTCTCAACAGTGATTCCAAGCGGCGAGAATAAATTTTCTGCTGCGAAATCAAACACAGACTGTCCGGAAGCCTTCATCAGAATACCCGATAAGATATCCGCACAAACAAAGGGAATATACCTAAATTCTCCCACCTTTCCCCTACCGCCCAGTAAATCAAGAGAAAATTCTATATGGTTTTTGGACATAAAATACTTGATATAATGATAGGGTCCAAACTTATATTTAAAAGGAGCCGTCATTGTCATCAAATCCTGAATTGTAACATTCTGTATTGTTTTTTCCCTTCTCTTCACAGTGTAATCAGGAAAAAAGTCAAGTACCTTCTGTTTCACATTTTTAATATATCCCTTGTCGACAGCAATCCCAATCAATATAGAAAGAACACTTTTCGACACCGAATAAACATGAAGCCTGCTATCAGCCGTACACTCATTAAAGTAGTTTTCATATACTGTTTTCCCATCCTTTAATACAACCATTCCACCAATATTACCATAATCACTCTCTATTTTATTTTCCAATTCCATAATCTTGTCTTTATTCAATTTAAAGTTCTCCTCCTTATTCTCTTTTTAAAACTAGGCATTTGCGATACTTATTTCTGTGTGGCGGCTCTCCCTATTTCTTAACCGGATAATATACCTCCGTTACAAGTTCACTTTCCGTTGCAACCTGAGAAGGATCAGTTATATATACTTCATAAAGCGCGTTGCTGGACTTATAACCTTCTTGTTCTGCCCATTTTCGCTGTTTCGCATAAACAGAAGGCAGGTTTGAATAAGAGCCATGCAGAACTGTTTTTAAACATAGTCCCGGACAAAAATCTCTTGTACCGGTAACATGTTCTTTTACCGAAATAGCAAATTCAGTATCTAAACCGGAGGGACTGAATTGTGCACTGTGAAAAAGTACCATTGGAGGTGCAAGTACGGTTAAATTGTCGTCTATAATATTCTTAAATATTTGACGATAGCAATTACCATATGCTTGGGCAAATTCGTATTCATGAACCATTTTACGGATAGAGAGAAGATTCATTTTTGGTACTTCTACAAGCCCAACTTCAATATTTTCGAGATATGACATAATTGATTTGCCTTGTTTTAAAGTGAATAAATCATGATTTAATTGTTCTAAAGTTTTTTCAAGCTCTTGTACTTGATTCCCAATTTCTTTTTTCTTTGTTGTAAGTGCTGAGTAAAGTTTTTCATCCTGAGATTCTTCTGATATAAGAATAGTTTTAATTTCCTCTAAAGAAAAATTGTATGATTTGAGCCGGTTAATAAACAGCATCTTTTCTAATTGTTCGATAGAATAATAGCGATAGCCATTTTCAGGATTGATTTCATCGGGCAGAATGAGCCCAATTTCAGCATAATAACGCAGTGTTTTTGTAGATACCTTACATATATTTGAAAATTCTCCAATAGATAACATAATCACCCTCCTTGTTTGAAGTATCTAAGCTTATCTTACACCTTGTCCTAAGGGTAAAGTCAATGAAAAAAGTTATAACTGGGGCTAGCCGTTACGTTGGTAACTTGGTACAATATAATTAAAAAAACGGAGGATAAATATAATGACTTATGAATGTAATATTTGCCACTACCTATATGATGATGAGAATCCAGTCCCATTTGAAGAGTTACCGGATGATTGGACTTGTCCGATATGCCATGCTTCTAAAAATCAATTTCAAGCTCATGATATGCCAAAACCTGAAGCAAAGGCAGAGCCGGTGGCGGCAGAAGCTCTTGATTACCCGAAGGAGCTTGCTCGTGTAAGCAGTGAATATGAGGCACAGATGCATATTATTCAGCAGATGTCACTGACTGGAAATTCGATTGTGGAGCCGATGAAAACAACGAAACCAATAATTTCCTGGGATGATGTTTTAATTTTGGGCGCACAGCTTTCCACGATACCGCTTGATGATGATGCTCCGGTCAATACCAAAACCGTGATTGGTAAGCGTGCTAAGCAGCCGATGGAGCTGGAAAGTCCGATTATTATTTCCCACATGTCATTTGGTGCGCTTTCCAGGGAGGCAAAGACAGCACTGGCTAAAGGATCGGCGATGGCTAAAACCGCAATTTGCAGTGGCGAGGGTGGTATGCTGCCGGAGGAATTTGAGGCCAGCCACCGCTATATTTTTGAATATATTCCTAATCTATACAGCGTGAATGATGAGAATTTAAAGAAAGTAGATGCCATTGAAATTAAGATCGGCCAAGGTGCGAAGCCTGGCATGGGCGGACAGCTCCCAGGAGATAAGGTTACCGAAGAAATTGCCAAAGTCCGTGGTAAGGAAATTGGTAAGGATATTATCAGTCCCTCCCATTTTTCAGATATTAAGAGTAAAGATGACTTAAAAGCTCTAGTAGATGAGCTGCGCTTGCGCTCTGCGGGCAGACCCATTGGTATAAAAATATCCGCAGGACATATTGAGCGTGACATGGAATGGATTGCGTATTCCGGTGCAGACTTTATGACGATTGACGGTCGGGGCGGCGGGACAGGTGCAGCACCGAAAATGCTCAAGGATGCAACGACGATTCCTACATTATTTGCCCTTTACCGTGCGAATCAGTACCGCAAAGAGCACAATTTGGATATTGATCTGATTATCACAGGCGGTTTGCGTGTTAGCTCTGATTTTGCTAAGGCAATTGCGCTTGGTGCGGATGCGGTAGCCATTGCCACCGCGGCAATGATATCGCTTGGCTGTATGCAGTATCGTGTTTGTGACAAGGGGAACTGCCCGATGGGTATTGCCACACAGAATCCGGAATTGCGCAGTCGCTTAAGTGTCATACCGGCAAGTGAACGGGTGGGTAATTTCCTCAATGCAGCCACTGATGAACTGCGTACCTTTGCCCGTATCACCGGAAAGTCAAATATTCATGACTTGTCAATAAGCGATTTGGTAACTACCAACAGTGAAATTTCAGACCATACGGCGATTCCTCATATTTAATTCATAAATTAAATTCTTTAATATTAAATAGCTGCCTATCGAGAGATAAGCAGCTATAGTTTTAATAGTAAGATTTTATATATATTTTTTTACTGAAGCTTCTCAACAAATTCAACTGGAAACATAGTGCGCTTTGCTGTTTCTTCAACGCTTAAACCTTGTTTTAAATAACGGATTGCGACAGATTCCATACTCTCTGATATTTCTAAAATATATTTATCATAGTCATAAATTCTAATTGCCCGCTGTCCCCAAGGATATTCTTTCAGGTCATGTATAAATTCAATATCCTCAACATTTTTCAATTTTTCTTCCCATTTTTCAATATTATCAACTTCAAAATAAAGCTGAAAATTATTTGACTGTTCCTTTATGTTCAAAGGCTTTCCAACAATAGCTTCATAATTTGATTGTAATCCAAGACCATTTTCAAGAGATATGTGCTCTCCTAAGTCCATCAGTACCTTTTGTTCCATAATATTTTCATAAAAGTTCCTTGCTTTAACAATATCTTTTACAATAATCAATGTTCCGCCATACTTCATAAAATATTTCTCCTTTGTTTTTTCTTCATTATACTTTAAAATTTAGCAATTTCACTGTAAAAATCGGACATGTTTTTTCTATAATCATGTGGAGTAATTCCACAAACAGCTTTGAAGTCCTTAATAAAGTGGGACATATCATAAAAGCCAGACATATGGCAGACGTAATTTAAACTGTTATTTTTATCATTTATCAATGTTATAGCTTTATTTATGCGTACTAAGCGTGAAAACGATTTCATATTTAATCCTAAAAATTGCTTGAATAAACGATTTAAATGTCTATCACTATAATTCACTCTCCTCGCTAGTTCTTTAGAAGATATATTTCCTAGATGCTGGATAATTAGCAGCATTGCTTCATGAAATTCAACAGGATAATCAGTTAGAAGATTTTCCTGTAATATAATTTCTAAATTTATCAGCAATTCATTTACTGATGTTGCTTCTTTAAAGATTTCTTTTATTGAGCAATCTAATGTATGATCCAATAAATCAAAGGAAGTAATTTTATCTGTCAGCTGATCCTGTTTTAAGCCGGTAAAAGCAAATAAACCTGCGGGTTGGAATTCGATAATCATAATTGCGAAACATTCATTAGCAATCTTTCCGACTGTTTGAGGCAAGGTGGAGGGTCCAAACAATTTACTATGCACACCGGTATGATTATAATAAAATACAAGCGTGGCACTTCCATGCGGGACAACGGTGTAATTCTCCGACAGCATATCATTTTTTGGAAATGAAATAGTATAATTGGATATCCATGGTTTTAACTTTTCATTTGGAAGAAAATATGCAAAACTATCACCTTGAATTATAATATCATTACTTACATTCAGAAAATCTATATGATTTTTATCAATCACAGTCATTACTCCTTTTATTAAAATTAGTGATTTTCTGCAAAATTACAAACAGCTTATCCTGCTCCAGAAAAATTGTTTCTAAAACACCACCCATCTTATTTTAACATACTACTTATGATAAATACTCTCTTGTTGCATAAGTAAAAACAATGAATTATGATAATCAAAAAAGGAGGTTGCTATGAAAAGAATATTAGTTACAGGTGGAACGGTTTATATAAGCAGATATGTTGCTCTTATAGAAATACATGATATAACTACCCTATACGAAAATTAATATATGAAGTAAAATGAAATGACTAACTAGTAAAGGAGGCCTTTATGAATTATAAGGTGTTAATTATTGAGGACGATAAGGAGTTAAGCAGTCTTTTGCAGAGCTGCCTTCATAAAAAGAATATATATGCAGATTTGGCACATACGGGCGCAAAGGGTCTTTCTATGTTAAAGGAATACCGTGATTATCAAGCAATTATTTTAGATATTATGTTACCGGATATCGATGGTTTTACGGTGCTGTCTGAAATAAGAGCGGCCGGCACAATTCCTGTTTGTATGCTGACGGCCAAAAATGAGGACAGCGATAAGGTAAAGGGTTTAAGTATGGGCGCAGATGATTATCTGACAAAGCCATTTAGTATCAATGAGTTTTTAGCCAGGGTAGACTCAATGATCCGGAGGTACACCATTTTTAATCAAGAGAGTAACTCTGTTTATTTGGAGTTTCAGAATTTAAAGCTGGATGTTACAAGGAGACAGGTTTTTGTAGCAGATGAGCCTGTTTCATTGACATCAAAGGAATTTGATCTGCTTTATTTTTTAGCATCCAATGAGAATGCAGTATTTACAAAGCGTCAAATTTACAGGCAGGTATGGCAGGAAGAATACGAGTTTGATGACGGAAATATTATGTCCTTTATTAGCAAACTGAGAAAGAAATTAGGAGACGGAAAATATATTCAGACAGTTCATGGTGTCGGGTATCGTTTCACAGGAAAGGTGTAAAGATGGATATTTTGTTTTGGCAGTTCGTTGCGGGTATCTTTATTATATTGTTTTTGTATCAGATGCAGAGGGTAAAAAAGGTTAAGATAAAACTGAAGCGCACCTCTTATATTTTGGATGATATTATTCATGGAAATCTGGACCGGCGGTTGCTTGATGATGATGCTTCTTTGACTTCAGAGGTGTGCTTCAAAATCAATCAGATTATAATGAGTCAAAAAGAGCGGAATCTGGCACAGGGAAAGGCAGAGGCGGCATACCGGCAGTTGGTTACAAGCTTATCTCATGATCTGAGGACTCCGCTTGCTTCTATTTCCGGACACCTGGAGGCTTTGGCAAATGGGCTTGTATCGGAAAGTGAAACAATTAGTTATATGCAAATAGCAATCAGAAAGGCAAATGAATTAAAGGAATATGTAGATATTCTATTTGATTGGACGAAGCTGGAATCAGGGGAAAAGATTTTTCATTTTGAGAGGGTAGATATATGTGAAAGCACCAGAGCAATTTTAACCTCATGGATGATACCTATGGAGGAAGCTGGTTTTAAGTTTAATATTCAGATTCCTGAGGAAGAAAAATTTGGGTATATTGATATGGAAGCATATAAAAGGATTTTGGGAAACCTTTTGAATAATGTACTGAAACATAGCGGCGGCAATAAATGCGGTATTTCTTTAAAGGAAGAAACAGACCGGTTTAAAATAGTAATCAGCGATAACGGAAAAGGAATTCCGGCTGAGCATCTGGAACATGTCTTTATGCGCCTTTATAAAGGTGATGCTTCAAGAAGTGCAGGCGGAAGCGGTCTGGGACTTTCTATTGTGCAGGAGTTAGTCAAAGCTCACCAAGGAAAAATATCTGTTGAAAGCATTCCGATGCAAAAAACCAGTTTTATTATATATTTGCCTTTGGCATAAAAAAACATGATTTCGGCAAGGTTATGGCAAGGTATGTCCCTTATACTTAAGAGAGAAAGGAGTTAAGGGAATGATTATAAAAACAGAAAATTTAACAAAGAAATATAAAGATAAGACTGTAGTAGACAATGTATCCATCCATGTAGAAAAAGGAAAAATTTATGGACTGATTGGCAGGAATGGCGCGGGAAAAACTACGACAATGAAAATGATTATGGGTATAACGTCTATGACAGAAGGAAGCATTGAGCTGTTTGACATGCCGATACAGGCAAAAAATCATTGGAATATATATCCAAGAATCGGATCAATTATTGAGATTCCAGGGTTTTATCCCAATTTAACCGGAACTGAGAATTTGGAGGTTTTTGCAAAGATACGGGGAGTCATCGGTAAAAATGCGGTAAAAGAATCTTTGGATTTAATGGGATTGCCATATAAAGATAAAAAGCCATTTTCTAAGTATTCTCTTGGAATGAAGCAAAGACTGGGAATTGCAAATGCTCTGATGCATGATCCGGAGCTGTTGATACTGGACGAACCGACGAATGGCTTAGATCCGATTGGTATTACTGAAATGAGAACCTTTATCCAAAGGCTTGCCAAGGAAGCCGGTAAAACCATTTTGATTTCCAGCCACATATTGTCAGAAATTACTTTATTGGCAGATGACATTGGTATTTTGCATAATGGCCGTCTTTTAGAAGAAAGTTCCATGCAGAAATTGGAGGAGAAAAACCGCAAATATATTTCAATTGAAATTGAATCAGCCAGTCATGCCGCATACGTACTGGAACACCAACTTCATATAGCTGATTTTGAGGTTATCTCGGACCATTATATTCGCATCTATGAGGAGATGAATTCTGCAGTACTGAATACAAATCTTGTTAAGGCAGATATCCCTATTTTTTCTTTGCAATCCCGGAAAAGCAGCCTAGAAGATTATTTTTTAGAGATAACAGGAGGGAACGGAATTGCTTAATTACATCATTGCAGAAATAATGAAATGGAAAAGAAGAAGGCTTTGGATTGTATTTGCAGTTTTATTTGTGAATAGTTTAGCGATTCATTTTAATGTATATAAAATTTTGCTGCAGGAAAATACAGGAACTGCATTAAATGGGGAGATGATATTTATGAGCATTTATCCAATTATGTATTTGGTTCAGATAATGGCCGCAAGTGTGCTGGCTAGTATTCTATTTTCACAGGAATATCAAAACAGGACCTTTATCCAATTAAAAACCTTTCCGATATCAGCTCCAAGGTATTTATTCTCGAAGATTATTTTTTTATTTATCCTGATTTTTTTACTTTCATTAGAAAATATATTTTCAATACTATGTGTTTGCATTACCTATCAGATTCCACTAAAGGCATCCTTTCTTATGTTCCTTTTTGGAAATGGATTTGTATCTTCGATACTGGCTGTAATTGCCGTTATTCCGTGGATTACGATTGCAATTCTATTTCATAAAAATACGATAATTCCAGTTGTTTGTTCGATATTGTGTGTACTAATACCATTATTGCCGACACTGAATGAATGGCATGTATCAGTCGGAGGCATGGCCGAAAAGTTTATGCAGTATATCTATCCGCCTTCCAGCAGTACAATAGTTTATATAAGCTTTATTTTCCGCTTTATTTCTCCGGAATCTTATGGGCTATATCCATCGAGCGTGAATGTTCCAATATTATTAATTAATTTCTCTCTCATTGCAGTTTTGTTTTTGGTTCTGCAAGGGATATTAATTAAGAAAAGAGAAGTGTAGATGCTCAGAAAAGGAAAGGCGTGAAATAAATGAAATTTTGTGAGTATCTACATAAGCTAAGAAAGCAAATTAATATTGATAAGTTGTTTAGCTTAATATATGGATTGCTTGATACTATGGTTATTGTTTTTGCTTTCTTCCCTTTTTATGGACAACAGGATAGTAAAATTATATTAAAATGCTATTATTTAACGTGCAACCAGCAGTTGACAAAATACCATGCTTCAATGGTGGTGTTGCAACCAACACTTTTGCTAATATAGAGACAGAAAAGGAGGGTATTTTATGAACATATCCGAAAGAATCCAATCTTTAAGAAAATCAAAAGGAATATCCCAAGAAGAATTGGCAAATGAAGTTGGGGTTTCACGTCAAGCCGTGTCTAAGTGGGAATCAGGACAAAGTGTTCCGGATTTAGAAAAAGTAATTATTTTAAGCGAAGTTTTTAATGTAACAACAGATTATATCTTGAAAGGTATAGAACAAAATAAAAATGATAATGTCATTATAAGTAAAATTTTTTATATTGGTTCTACATTTATGATGACGATTGGGTTATTAAGTGCTTTTGGATCATGGTATGAAAAACAATCAATGGGAGACATTGCCGGAGGAATGTTAATTCAAGCAGTGGGTGTTGCCGGATATTTTATTGGAGCAGTGTTTTCTAGTGAAAAAGCAAACTTTGCGATAAAATTTATAAATACTTGTATTGTTTTATTTATGCCTGCTTCAATACTTGCTGCATTAGTTTTTCATCACATAATAGCTCCATATCCTACAGACATTCTACATGCTAAAAATTTTATAATAGTATATGCCATTGCAATATTTACAACTTTTTTTATATTAAGAAGAAATAAACTCAAATAATAGTAAATATAATTAACACAAAAACAGAGAATATGTGCAAAGCAACCTCTATCGGTTTAAATATCCTTTTAATTAACGATATTCAGGAAGTATAAAGATTATTATGTGTGCAATAATATAATAATAAAGTATGGAGGATTTTAAATATGGATAATTCGGAAGTTTTGAATGTTGAATTAAGAACAAGCACCAGAAAGGGTGATAATAATTCACTTAAGAGGAATGGGTTTTTATTAGGAAATATTACTGGTAAGGATGTTGAATCGGTCGCCATAGCCGTTAAAAAGGATGAGTTCTTAAAAACTATTAAGAAATTGGGCAGAAATTCTGTATTAAAGCTTGTCGTTCCTGATGGCCAGAATTATACAGTCATGGTAAAAGATATTGATGTGAAATCTGTTAAGAATGAAATATATCATTTAAATTTTCAAATAGTGTCACTTACTGAAACACTAAAACAGGAAGTAGCAATAAAAATTATTGGATCGGAACTTCTTGAATCAAAAAAATTGCTTATTAGCAGCTCTGTTGATTCAGTTTTAGTAGAAGGCCTGCCACAGAATATTCCTGATGAAATTGTGATTGATGTTTCTGATTTGGAGGCGGGCGATAGTATATTATTTAGTGATATGAAACTTCCGAAGGGAATTACTTCCAGCTTTGATCCGGATCAAAAAATAGTAACAGTATCAGGCTCAAAAATAATTGAAGAGGTTGTGAGTGAGAGTGAGGAAGAGCCGGAAGGTGAAAAAGCAGAAAAGCAATAACATGCAAGAAAAAAAGAAAGCTCTAATATTAGAAGCTTTCTTTTTAAGTGTATTAAAACTCTTTCCTACGATAAATGATATTGGTAATAATATAAGATATTAAAAATATTAAAATAGCAATGAAAGCAAAGATGCTCAGCCGTGTATAATAGCCTAACATTTCGTCTAAGTTAACAATCCAGATAAAAAATATCGCGAATCCAATGCTGCCAATTACGCTGACGACAAGCAGGGTTTCACTTTTATCAACACCAAATAGATAGGCCATAGGGTAGAACAATGCCCCCGCCATTAAAGCAATAGCAGTTCCTAATGTAAATAAAGAGGACAAATCGCGAAAGCCATACACAAAAAATACATTTCCGTGGATAACAACAGCTAATGCAGTAAAAATAGATGCTGTCACAATGCCAATCAATACCCAGAACAAATAGCTGATATATTTGCTTTTTATTATGTCGCTTCTTTTTACTGGTAATGTTAATTCTAACTTGCTCCATTTCACGTCCGCATCTTTCCTCATGCCGGTAACTCCATTAACCGATAAGGCAGTAATTGCTATATAAATAAATAGTTCCAATATCGTAGCATTACCTGTTACTAGTGCGGCAATACCAACTGCTAAAACCAAAAAAGCAAATAATTTTATGCTGCCAATGGTTTTATAAAAATTGTCAAGAAACAAGCCTTTCATATCCGTTCCCCCTTAATCAGTAATAACATGATATCGTCTATGGAAACTTGATCTATCAGCATATTTTTATATTTACGCTGTGTGATTTGCCGATCCAAAACAAGTGCATCAATCTGATAATCTCTTTTTCGATAAGCAATTATATCATTTTTGTCAATTGCATCAAACTGGCTTGCCTTACAGCGCATCATACCATATTTGTATATCAAGTCGTCCTTTTTTGCGGTAAGAATAATTTTACCGTTGTGAATAAAAGTGATATAATCGGCAATCTTTTCTAAATCGCTGGTAATATGCGAGGATAGTAAAATGGAGTGGTTTTCATCCTGAACAAAATCCAGAAATACATCCAGCACTTCATCCCGCATAACCGGATCAAGGCCGCTCGTCGCCTCATCCAAAAGCAGTAATTTAGGCGAGTGGGAAAGCGCAACAGCAATGGCTAACTTCATCGTCATCCCTTTAGAATATGTTTTTATTTTTTGATTTAAGGGAAGCTGAAAATGAGTGAGGTATTTTGTATAAATTGAATGATCCCATCGTTTATAAATGCCTTTCATTATTTTTGACAATTGCCGGGCTGTCAAAATCCCTGAAAAATTACCAGCGTCAAAGACAACGCTAATATCCTCGCGAATACTTATATCGTTATTTGTCATTTCTTTACCAAATAATTTTACACTTCCGCTATCTTTTGCCAGTGTATTTAAAATACAGCTTATAGTAGTGGTTTTACCGGCTCCATTTTCCCCAACGAAGCCCATGATAGAACCGCGTGGAAGTGAAAATGATATGTCTTGCAGGCAAAAGTCCGATTTTGGAAAATGTTTGGTTAGGTTTTCTACCTCCAAAATATTGTTCATGTTAGTTCACCTCGTTATAGAATATTTGTAGTATCTCAACCAGTTTTTCAACGGGTATTCCGCTTTCACGGCCAATCTCGGCGGCCTGCTGTAAATGTTCTTCGGCTCGCCGCTGTTGTTCTTCCTTAATAAAATCACGATTTTGTGCCGAAACAAAACTGCCGCGCCCTACGGTTGTTTCAATAAAGCCGTCCCGCTGCAAGTCCTCATATGCCCTTTGAACTGTAATCACGCTGATATGCAGAGATTTTGCCAAAGAACGCATGGACGGAATTGGGTCTCCGGTCTGTAGCTCACCGCTTATAACCATAGCCTTTATCTGCGCAGTAATTTGCTCATATATTGGTTTACTCGTATTACTGCTTATTATAATTTCCACAATTGTGTCACCTCACTGCTCTATAGTGTGATGGTACGATAAGTACATTATAGGGCGGTGTTGTGTAATTGTCAATATATAAAAATTGAAGTGAAGTATATTCGTTATAAAGAGGATTAAATGGAAGAAGTTGCATACACTATAATAGCTGTAAAACTGCTTGACATGAAGTTTACAGTCGAGTAAGATAAATACAGTGATCGCGTTGCAGAAACCTGAGAGGCCTGCGACCGGGGGAGAACCTGCGGGGTCTCCTCTTTTTATTTATAGGAGAAAGTGTATATGCCAAAGATTTTTTTGAATTATGATGAGCAGATAGAAATTTTATATTAGCTTAGGGGGGTATAGTTTTGTTATTGACTCATATTTACTTTAATGGACAGTGCAGACAAGCGATAGAACTGTATAAGCAAGCGTTTAATGCTACTGTTAAGACATTGATTGAAGATTCAAGTAATTTGCTTGTTGTTCATGCTGAAATAGTGATTCATAATGAGTTATTAATATTAAATGATTTTGGAAATAAAGATGGTAATTCAATATCGGGAGGTTATCAGCTTTGTGTTCAATTTGATAATGAAGCTGCCCTGCTAAAAGCATACGATACAATGCAAAACGGTAGTAGTACAATTGAGCCAATACAGTCTACTGATTACAGTTCATGTGTTGTTAGATTTATTGACATGTTCGATGTAAGATGGGGGTTTTGGGTTTAATCTATTTTTACTCAGGTACAATTCAGCATCACGCTTCCCCTTTTGTATGCGTAATCGCCGAAGGTAAGCGAAATACATTAAAAGGAGAATATTCGCTTTGAACACTGTAATTTTATCCAAAACAAAAAATAGGCAAGTTTATAGCCTTATATTCAACATCGCAATTGTGATAATGGAGATCATCGGTTTAATTTTAAGCATCCAGCAACATGGCCTGGATCTGTTTCAGTTCTACACCCAGGACAGCAACCTGCTGGCCATGGTGGCCTCTGCAATCTGTGTCGTCTACACAGCTCTGGGCTTAAAAAATGGCACAACCGCCCTGCCCGAATGGGTAAAAAGCCTGAAATACATGGCAACCTGCTGTTTGGCAATCACGTTTGTGGTTACGGTATGTGTGCTATCGCCTTTGGCCGGACCCGGCGCATGGAAGTTCATGCTGTTTTCTGGCTCGATGCTATACCATCATCTGCTTTGCCCGGTTGCCGCTTTTGTTTCCTTTGTTTTTCTGGAAACAGACCCTGTTCTTTCAAAAAAACACATTTACTATGCGCTGGCCCCCACCTTTCTTTATGCGGTCATAACCACTACTTTGAACATTGCCCGCGTTATGGTTGGCCCCTACCCCTTTCTTATGGTATACCAACAGCCGTGGTACATATCCATCCTTTGGATCTTTATTATTTTGGGCACTGCCCTTTTGTTTTCATGGGTGATCTACCTTGCCAACACTGCTGTTTCCAAACGAGTGAAGGTAAAATAAACGGGTATTTATGCCTACAGTCTGAGAAAGCTCTTAGAGCTTTCTTTTTTTAGTACATCAATTCAAAATTCTGCTAGGATATTTGTGTAACAATTGTATAATATAATTATTTAACCTAGGCAATTGTGAATTTTTAAGGAGAATAGGTATGCAAAATAATATATTAATTGTCGAAGATGATTCTTTGCTTAACAAAACATTATCATACAATCTTAAATCTGATGGGTATCAAGTGGTTTCCGTCTATTCCTTTGAGGAAGCAAAAAAAGAACTTAAGCATTCATTTTTTAACATAGCCATATTGGACATTAATTTGCCGGATGGCACCGGATGGGATTTGTGCCGTTTTATTAAGAAAAAATATTCGAATACTTATGTCATTTTTTTAACTGCCAATGATAAAGAAAGCGACATGATTCAGGGGTATGAAATCGGAGGCTTTGATTATATTACAAAACCCTTTTCTATTGCAGTTTTAAGCAAAAAAATTGCGGCAATACTTAGTACCCGAAACAGGCCAAGTCAAAAACATGACATTTTCAATGATGGATTTCTCAATATAGATTTTACGAAACAAGCAGCGCTGATAGATGGTGAGAGCTTGGTTTTCACACCAAAGGAATATCGTACCTTATATTTATTTGTGCAAAACGACAAAATACTATTAACGAAAAGACAGCTATTAGAAAAGCTATGGGACTACGAAGAAAATTTTGTCGATGAACATACACTTACAACAATGATAAGTAGAATACGAAAGAAAATAGAAATCAATCAACATAAGTATATCAGAACGGTTTATGGAATTGGTTATCAGTGGATTGGAGGAAGTATTTTATGAAAGAGAATTCAATTTCTGTAAAAAAGCTGATGATTATCATAGCTTCCGGATTTAGTCTAAATAGTTTCATTATCATAATACTTGCCTATCTTCTTACACATAATGCTTTCATCCTGTATATGGGAATTTTACTTATAATTATCGCTTTAATCTGGGGCTTTATTTTTATGTATTTTTTTCAGAAGCAGTTAGCCGGTTATACAACTAGATTTTGTCAAGCCATTGATAAAATGATTCATGGTGATCGGATTCAAATGAATCATTTAGAAGAAGAAAGCTTGTTTTCCAGAATGAATCATAGAATAAATCATTTATATCAAATCATGCAAGATAATCAAATAAAGATTAAACATGATAAAGAGAATTTACAGGCACTGTTATCTGACATATCACATCAAACAAAAACGCCGATTAGTAATTTAAAAATAATCAATGAAACTCTTATGACAAAAGCTGTTACTAAAGACAAAAAAATTGAATTCTTAAAGGCTTTTAATCATCAATTAAATAAATTGGATTTTCTGATTCAGGCATTATTAAAAGCTTCACAGTTAGAATCAGGAGCTATTTCATTGATAAAAAAAGCTGTCCCTATTACTGAAACCTTGGCGAAGGCAATTAATGGTGTTTTAGCTATGATCGATCAAAAGGAAATTGATATTTCGATAGAATGTCCCCAGGATTTAATAATTTCACATGATGCAAAATGGACTGCGGAAGCACTTTTTAATATTCTGGACAATGCCGTTAAATATACTCCTGCTTTAGGAAGCATTCGAGTTGCTGTTGCAGATTGGGAAATGTATGTAAAAATTGATATTGCTGACTCTGGAAGAGGGATTGTAGAAAGTAAGCAGGCGATGATTTTCCAAAGGTTTTATCGGGAAAAGGATGTCCATGAAATAGAGGGAATAGGGATCGGCTTGTATTTGACTAGAGAAATTATTACAAAACAAGGCGGTTATATAAAGGTAACTTCGAAGCCAAAGAAAGGCTCTACCTTTTCTGTGTTTTTACCGAAATATTAGTAATTTTTTGATTTTAGGATAATTGTGTAACAATTGTTCGGTAGGATGTTAATAGCAAAGAAAGGTGAAACGATTATGAATACTATTTTACAGACTAAAGACCTTAAGAAATATTATGGCAAACAGTCAAATGTTACCCGTGCCTTAGACGGTATAGATTTTACCGTAAAAAAAGGTGAATTCACAGCAGTTGTAGGGACATCCGGTTCAGGTAAATCTACGCTGTTAAATATGATGGGAGGATTGGATATTCCGATATCCGGCAGTGTGTATGTAAAGGAAAAAGACATCTCTGCAATGAGCGATGAACAGCTTACTATTTTCCGCCGCCGGAACATCGGTTTTATTTTTCAAAACTATAATCTTATACCAATGCTGAATGTCTATGAAAATATAGTCTTGCCGGTAGAATTAGATGGTGACACAGTCGATATGGAATTTTTTAAAGATATAATTCAAATGTTAGGATTAGACGAGAAATTGAAAAGTATGCCCGGCAATCTTTCGGGAGGGCAGCAGCAACGGGTCGCAATAGCCCGTGCGGTTATAACAAAGCCGGCAATTATTTTGGCGGATGAGCCAACCGGAAATCTGGATAGTAAAACGAGTGCCGATGTTTTAGGTTTATTAAAACGTACCAGTAATAAATTCAATCAAACAATCGTGATGATTACTCACAATAATGAACTGGCTCAATTAGCAGACCGGATTGTACGAATTGAAGATGGAAAAATTCTTGCATAAGGAGGTTAAGTGATGTCATTGCCATTTGAAAATGAAAATAAGCAGGTTGTTAAAAAATTAGCATATCGAAGCATTAAAACTCAAAAAAGAAGAAATATACTTACCATTATTACCATTTTTAGTGCCGCTTTTTTAATGACTCTATGCGGCACGGTATTCGCTTCCTTATTTCAGATAAAAGCAAATCAAGGTATAGATACTTATGAAGCTGCCTTTAACAATATAACCGAGCATAATATTTTAGAACTTCGTGCTTTGGGTGAAGTGGCTCAGGTTGGTGAGTACTATTTGTATGGTGATTTTAATATAAATAATCACACCGCGACAATGATTTATGTGGATGATGATATGATAGACATCGGACGTTCTCAAATAAATTTATTAGCAGGAAGCATGCCTTCAGATACGAATGAGATTGCAGTTACACAAAATTATCTAAACACATTAGATGAATCACTTCATGTTGGAGAGCCGATAGAAATAGCTTTGGGAAATGAAAATAAAACTTTTTATCTGTCAGGTATTTTACAATCTCCGGATATTGGTATGGAGTTATATAGTTTTATTGTGTCAAAGGATTATATAAAAAGTCAATCAAGCTATAATGAAAAGGGCTTTCGGGCTTATGTTCACTTAGCGGATGCTAACAACATAAGTCAAGAAGAATTAGCACAAGCTTATCTTAATATTTCCGAAAATCTGGATTTAACTGCACCATCATTTAATTCTGCTTTTGTTAATTATGATAAAATACCACTGGAAACGATTATGACAATTTCTGCATTAGCACTTATCATTTTAATTGGCGGAAGTATTGTTATTCATAGTATCTTTCGTATTTCTGTAAACGAAAGAATTCATACTTATGGACAATTACGTACAATAGGAGCAACAAAGAGGCAAATAAAAGGGATTGTAAAAAGGGAGGGAGTTCTTGTCTCGGCAATTGGAATTCCAGCAGGCTTGCTGGCAGGAGCCATAACCGGCTTTTTGATACTGCCAAAGGCTTTTCATGTGATAGGATATAGTTTAGTAATATTAATCGTTTCCGTAATATCTTGCATGATGGTTCACCTATCAATCAACGAGCCGGCTAAGTTCGCTTCCCTGACATCACCAATGGAAGCAGTTAATTTTATACCTTTTAAGGAGCTCTCTAAATCAAATAGAAAGCTATACAAAAGGATGAATTCTGTGAGACTGGCAGTAATAAGCTTTTGGCGGGATAAAAAGAAGGCCTTTAGCATATTATTATCCTTAATTTTTAGCGGTACTTTATTGCTCATATCAGGCTCCTTATACACATCATATTCGTTGGAGGAACAAACTAAAATTGCTTTTCCTTATGGGGACTTTAAAATATATTTAAGCTCTGATACAGCTAATTCTAATGAAATAATGAAAACAGAAAATCCTTTTACTGAAGATTTAAAAAATAAAATTCTAGCGATAGAAGGTGTAAAAGAAATTATTACAGTCAGAAAAGCAATTTATGGAAAATGCTATGAAAATGAAAGGATGTTGACAAGCAGCATGATTGATACTTACTCACCCTCCGATGTTCCTTACCTGGAATCCAACTTAATCGAGGGCTCAATTCCGGCAGACGGCAATTATATAATTTCTCTGGGTGACAATGAAGTTAGAGGGGGGTTACAAAGTAATTTAAGTCTTACAATTGATAGTCACATAAAGGAATTGAAATATGCAGGTATGGTAGAAATTCCGCGGGCCGGCGATGATTTGCTAGGTATTAACGGAGCTATGTGGCTGATCCCGGAGAAAACTGCACAGGAAATTATGGGCATAAAGGATTTAACCTTTACTTGGGAAATTGTTACGGATTCATTAAAAAACGAGTCGATTAGGCGGCAATTATCCTCTATCGTCAATAAAACTACGTATTTTAAATTAGCTGCTTTTGCCGATAAGCTGGAATCTTACCGAGTCAATTCATATGTTTTTTTAATCGGGCAGGCACTTTCATGGTTTATTTTTCTCTTTGGAGTAGTTAACATGATAAATATGCAATTATCAAACCAATTATCAAGAAAACATGAAATCAGTATTATGCGTGCTGTTGGTATGACACAAAAGCAGTTATATAAAATGCTAATTTCAGAGGGTATGATTCATATATTTCTCAGTACAGCAATTATGTTTATGATCGGCTTGCCGTCATCTGTGTTAATAACCAACAATATCGGCAGGATGATGTATTATCAGCCGATGGAGTATATCTTTCCCTATATACCAGTCATGCTTTATATTCTAATATTAATTATATTACAGTTTTATTTAACTCATTTAACGATAAAAAACATGAATAAACAAACTTTGCTTGAACATACCCTGTGAAAGTTTGCCTTAACTAACAAATTTTTTCAAACACATACCGGTAAAGGAGTTTTCTGCAAGAACAATTTCTTCCGGTGTTCCCTCGGCGATAATTTCCCCTCCCATATCACCGCCGTCAGGCCCGATATCGATGACCCAGTCCGATTCCATGATTACATCAAGGCTGTGCTCAATCAGTATGACACTGTTTCCGTTATCGACGAGCTGCTTAAATAAACGAGTGATTTTTTGTGTATCATACGGGTGTAGGCCGGTCGTCGGTTCGTCCAGTAAATAGAGTATATGGCCATTCCTTTGCTTACTCAATTCTTTGGCTAACTTAATCCGCTGGGCCTCGCCGCCGGATAATGTCGTAGCCGGCTGGCCTAATCCTAAATAACCAAGTCCGACATCCAGGAGCACCGACAATTTTTCATATATTTTCTTGCTGTCTTTAAATAAAGCAGCCGCTTCGCCGATGGAAAGATTTAATACCTCGGAGATATTTTTGTTATTGTATTGAACCTTTAGAATCCGCTCCTGAAACCGTCTGCCGTCACATTCGGGGCAAATGACCTCCACATCAGGAAGAAAGTGCATCGGTATTGAAATATATCCGGCGCCCTGACATTTTTCACATCTTCCGCCGGCAGTATTAAAGGAAAAATGCTTTGCAGTCAGCTTCTGCTTTTTTGCTTCCGGAAGCGAGGCGAACAAGTCACGGATGTCGCCATAAATATCAGTATAAGTTGCCGCATTAGAGCGCGGTGTACGTCCGATTGGTGACTGATTGAGTGTAATGACCTCGTGAATATTATCCAAACCTTCAATCGCATCAAAGTCCTGATTGTTAGGATGTTTCTCTGTAAATGCCTGCTCAAGCACGTCAAAAATAAGTGTGGATTTTCCGCTGCCGGAGGCTCCGGTGACTGCAACTAATCTGCCAAGCGGAATATCTACATTGATATTTTTTAGGTTGTTCTTTTTTGCACCCAAAATCGATAATTGCTTTCCGTTACCGGTTCTGCGCTTTTTTAAAGTGTCTGTTACTACCGGTTTTGATAAGACCGAGGCAGTATGTGATCCGGATACTTTTGATATTTCAGCAGGCGTACCTTCCGCAATAATATGGCCGCCATTTTTACCGGCTCCGGGACCAAAGTCAATAATATAGTCAGCCGATTTCATTACTTCAGTATTGTGCTCAATAACAACGACGCTATTTCCTAAATCACGAAGCCGCTTTAATACTTTGATCAGGCTCGCAGTATCTTTTGCATGAAGTCCGGCTGTCGGCTCATCCAAAACATATAATACTCCGGTTAGACCGCTTCCTAAAATGGAGGCCAGACGTAACCGCTGGGCTTCACCTGCCGATAAAGTGGGAGCTGATCTCTCCAATGACAAATATCCGACACCGACATCAATATATCGTTTTACCCGCTGTGATAAATCGTCAATAATGGGTCTGGCAACAGCCAGTGCTTCCGCTGTAACGGCCTGTGGTAATTGTTCTATCCATTTGCTAACATCTAATAGGGAATATCTGGATAAATTGACAATATTAATTCCGTTGACGGTGATATCCATCATTTCTTTCCGTAATCGATTGCCGTTACATTCCGGACAATCGAATTGCACGAACAGCTTTTGCAATTTTTGTTTTGAAAAGCCGAGTTTGCCGGGTTCGTTATAGCGTCTCAATAAATTTGTAACAATACCTTCAAACCGACCTTCTAAAACCGTTTTTGGTGGTTTACTTTCAGGAAAATGTCTTGTAAATTTTTCGTCTAATACGCCATAAAGCAATAAATCCATTTGAACCGCATTATATTCTATTGCCGGAATATTCGTATCCAATTCAAAACCATAATGCTTGGCGGCACTTTCTAAAGACTCCGAGTAGCGGTCAATAAAGACTTTATCCCATTCTAAAATAGCGCCGTTTCGGATACTTTTATTCATATCAATAATTTGAGATAGGTTCGGCTGATTTGTCACACCCATACCATTGCAGCAGGGACAGGCACCTTCCGGTTTGTTAAATGAGAAATGGCTCATAGTCAGCCCCTCGACCTCTTGTCCATTCCGTTTTCCCAGCTTCGCAAACAGGATACGGAGATAGGTAGAAATTTCCGTTATCGTCCCAACGGTGGAGCGAGGATTTTTATTGGAGTTTTTCTGGTCGATACTAATAGATGGTGAAAGTCCTTCAATTTTATCCACCTTCGGCTTGCTGATTAAGTCTGTAATCATACCCATTGATTCCATATATTGACGCTGGCATTCTTTTTGCAGAATATCAAATGCCATTGTAGATTTTCCGCTGCCCGACAAGCCGGTAAACACTACCAGTTTATTTTTGGGAATAGATAAAGAAATATTTTGTAGATTGTTTTCCCTTGCGCCATAAACTTGTATAAAATGATTCATAAATTTCCTCCTTAAGTTTTGTAAAATCAAATATACCACCAAACCTAAGGGGTGGTGGTATACTGGAGGGTTGTTTTCATTATTTCTAAGTGATTTAATATTTTATCTGAGTTTCCGTCGGCATGAATGAGGGAGGTGATAAATTGATCGGTGACTGAAATAATGTCTACTGATGGCAAAGGTGTATCAATAATGGTTTGCAAATTATCATTGATATTTTGATTCACTTGAGAAATCATTCTCAAAATCGCCATCACCGAATAATGGGCATTTCTAAGTGTACGGATGATTTTTAACTGCTTCATTTCCTTTGCACCATAAATCCGGTATCCATTCCTATTTCTTGGAACATCAATAAGTCCATTTCGTTCCCAATCGCGAAGGACATCAATGGTTATGCCTAAGGAAGCCGCCGCCGCTTTTCTTGTTATTGTTATAGTATCTGAATCATCGCATACCTCATTTTCATTCAATATATCTTCGATAATTTCAATCGCTTCCTCCGCATTTTTCTTTTGAATATTCACTTGCTCTTTATAGTCATATGTTTTCTTAATGGCTTCATCAAGCTTGTGGGAGGCCGCCGATTTAATAATATCAATTGTCATTTTTCTTAAGTTTCCGCTGACTATTTCACTGTTGAAGGCAATCCGAATCAGCTTAAGCTGTTCAACGTGGTAATCATTAAAAATACGGTATCTGTTTTTTTGCCGTGGTATCGGCGGAAGCAATTCCATGTCTTCATAAAAACGCACTGTGTTTGGGTGAACATTGGCTAATTGAGCTATTTGCGACGTGCTGTAGTACTGCAATTAATCACCTCCCGCATCAAAGTTAGTATTAACTAATTATAGCATAATTAAAGTCAGCGATTCTATTATTTACTTGTACACCGGTCTGATATACTTAAAAAACCGCTCCGGATTATGATAAAAGTAAATCAATCTACCGGGGGAAGTATCAAAGCAGTAGCCGGTGTCCGAAAAATCAAACGTTGCTGCTGTTTACTTCACTCCCGCCATCGTCATCCAATTTGCCCTTGATACTATCGAGTAAGCCGGAAATTAGTATCGCAGTCTTGTCCTGGAATAAGACTTTGTTTTTGCCAAAAATCCCAATAACCATTGCTTTCATAGTTCTTAATGTGCAAAAATTTGTGTGCCGGAATAGTTACAAAATAAATTTTAATGTCTTCTGTAGATTTCATCAACGATTATTTGGATTTGCTTCTGCCATTCGTACATTTGCTTTTACCTCGTTTCAACCACCCTGCATTTAGTATAAAGAAATAAAAAGAGTACTGCTTGATTTTACTTGCTGTTATTTTAATAAAATAGACATAACCCAATCAACATCCGGTATCGGCATATCAGGATACTTGGCTAATGCCTGCATAATACCTTGAAAGGCATTCCAAAAAGTGTAGGATAAAGCGATGGGATCACCCAAACGAAAGACACCTTTTTCCTGTCCTATTTTAATAAGACCGATAGAAGTTTGCATAATATCTACTTTTGTAGCAACTTCATATACCGACTTAGGAGTAGTTGCTTCATTCTGGGCAGTATCAATTAACACAAACATTTTAGCTGTAAATCGATTGCTTCGTGCACTTGCTAAAAACATTTCAATAATATGATATATAACGCTATATGGATCATTCTCTTGATTATAAGAAAATTCATTTATTTTACTGACACCAATCGTAACAAGCTCAAGATATAAATTTTCTTTTGTCGGAAAATAATGAAATAATAAACCATCGCTCATATTTACAGCCTTCGCGATATCACTCGTCTTAGTACCCGCATACCCCCTTTTCACAAACAAATCCAAAGCATTAACTAATATTTCATTCCTACGCTGTTCTTTCTGCTCCACTCGCTTAATGACAAATACCTCCCTCTTAATTAAGTTTTAAGTAAACGTTTATTTCTGGGTGGGCACTCTCTAACAATACTTTGAAACGCCGCAACCCAGAAACCAGAAACAAGTCTCACAACTGCTTATTTCATTTTCATTCTCATTTGCAGTCATTATATTTTAGCTTGATAAGCGTTGGTGTTAGATATCCCCGCCAGGCAAATTCTTCAAAAATATTTTTTATAAGGCTTCCGAGTAATGACATACATGCCAGTGGAATAAAGCCGCTTAAATAAAAAGCAGATATATCTACGCAACGAAAGAGTATTCCAATACCTATAACGATAATAGTAAGGAAAGGATAAATTAAAATAGACAGTAAATAATACTTCCATTTTCTTAAATTAAGTTTAACCCCAATATCACTCCAATCCTTTGAAAAAAATCGTAATATCAAACCGCTAAAAAAGGGTAGGATTAACCATATTCCCATACCTAATGAATTTCCTTCTGGCTGATTAACTAAAATTTTATCAATTAGTACACCAATCCAGCCACTCATTAAAGTAATAATAATAAAAATAATAACATGTTTTTTAATTTTTTTTCTGTCATTTTAGATTCCTGCTTCCTAAGATTGAATTGAGTTGAAACTCATTAAGTATTTACTTAATAAGTATAATAAACAGCTGGATATAAGTCAATAGTTTTGCTATTGATATTGACATCGATATGAATATAACTCATAATAATAGAACGACTATAGCAATTTAATTACTCTTTATGATCAGGATATTACAAATTTTAAGACTTACTGAGAAGGGTATAAAAACAAACAACGAACATGTAAATTATGA
>CAYPIB010000034.1:0-23871 GCA_964410675.1 uncultured Roseburia sp. | reverse complement strand
AGCTGACAACTACTAATCGGTCGAGGGCTTATCCTGAAGGAAGATAGGAAAACGGATGAAAAGGAAAAAGATTTGGAACGCATTGTTCGGTTTTGAAGGTACAGAAGAGAGAAACGAAAGAACTCATAATCCTCGATAGCTCAGCGGTAGAGCATTCGGCTGTTAACCGAAGGGTCGTAGGTTCGAATCCTACTCGGGGAGTTTTTACGGCTCCATGGTCAAGCGGTTAAGACATCGCCCTTTCACGGCGGTAACACGGGTTCGATCCCCGTTGGAGTCATTTTTATAATAAAATATATACGGCGCCATAGCCAAGTGGTAAGGCAAAGGTCTGCAACACCTCTATCACCAGTTCAAATCTGGTTGGCGCCTCTTTAATGGATTCTTGTATTGACAAGGATTCATTTTTTTGCTCAATTTGAGCAAAAAGAAGGCAATGACATACAAAAAATTAATTATATTAAGGATATATTATTGAAGATAGAGAAGAATAAATGGTGAGAGGAGTAGTATAAAATATGAAAATGAAACCATTTATTCCTGAAAAAATATATTATGAGCCGATAAGTGAAAATTATTCATTAGGTAAAAGTTTACTTAAACAATTTAGTGATATGAATATCCCTATGGAGCAGATTCAAAATCATAATAATATAGAGTCGCTTCGGAAAGAACCAAACTCTAGTTTTACACGTATGAAACGTTATCTTATTATTGGAACACGAAAAACGCATAAGTATAATCCTAACGAAAAGGTATCAGATTTTCTTGTGCCCTATACATCCTCTGGCTGTACAGCTATGTGTCTGTATTGCTACTTAGTGTGCAATTACAATAAATGTGCATACTTACGCTTGTTTGTAAATAGGGAGGAGATGCTGGAAAGATTGATAAAGAAAGCAGGTTCCTTTCAAGATGAAAAAGTTTTTGAAATTGGGTCAAATAGTGATTTGGTACTTGAAAATACAATAACAGGGAATCTTGAATGGACCATAACCGAATTTTGCAAGCAGCCAAGAGGAAAGCTTACCTTTCCTACAAAGTTTGATATGGTGGAGCCTCTATTAGGACTTTCACATAATGAACGTGTTATTAGTCGAGTCAGTCTAAATCCCGAATTAATAATTAATCGGATTGAACCGGGTACTTCAAGGCTGGAAGATCGAATTAGAGCAATCAATCTGTTAGCAGAAAGTGGATATTCAGTGGGTATTTTAATTGCACCGGTAATCTTTGTTGCTGATTGGCGCAGTCAATATGCAAACTTAATAGAGCAGATGGCCTTACTTCTTAGTCCTATTGCTAAAGCCAGTGTTTTTTTTGAAATTATATTTATGACCTATAGTTATGTTCATGATAAGATTAATGCCGAGGCTTTTCCGGGGACTATGCAAATATTTGACCGCTCTTTAATGACGGGACGGGGTATGGGAAAATACTGGTATAAACCTGCGGTTCGTGAAGAGGGAGAACGTTTTTTTAGGGAAGAGCTGGGAAAAACTTTTCCAAGTAATAAGATACTTTATATCGTATAGAAGTTCATTTCTAATTAACTTTAATATAAAAAACGCAGGATACTGAATTTATCAACAATCCTGCGTTCTATTTTTGTAAAAGGATTATCAATATTTTTTGAACTAAGTACATAGATTCCATTTGTTTTTGTATTATATTACAATTATTTTATAAATGATAAATAAGCTTAAAAAATTGAAGTAATATGATACTTTTATTCGTTATAATTAATGAGGACGAAAGGAGGCGGGTAAAATTAACGAAGAAATATTTCTTAAGCATTTAATTGATACGTATCAAAATTTAATATTTTCTGTAACCTATAAAATTACGAACAACTACTTCGATGCAGAAGATATTGCCCAAGAGACTTTTTTATCTGCCTACCGAAATTATCAAAAGTTTGATGGTTCAAATGAAAAGGCTTGGCTATGTCGAATTGCAGTAAATAAGGCAATTGATTTTAAGCGCAAGGCTGCAAATAGACAAATACCAACAGAAGATATTTATTTTAACCAACTTTCAGATAATAGCCTTAGTATAGAAGAAAGTGCAATTAGTAAACAAGTAAGGGAGAAGCTTTATAGTATTTGTAAAAGTTTAAAATCTCCGTATGCTGAAGTGGCTGTAGATTATTTTTATGAGGAATTATCTGTAGCTGAGATAGCCAAGAGATTGCAGCGTAATGAAAAGACAGTACAGACTCAGGTCTATCGTTCAAAAGCAATGTTAAAAAAAATGTATGAAAGGAGTGAAGGCAGTGGATAGAAAACAGAATTTGAAAAAAGATAATCAAAAATTAAGTAAAAATATGAGCGATGTGCAATTATTAAAATTTATCGAACAAATTGAAGATAAAGAATTAATCAAGGCTCCATGGTATTTAGAGGAAAATATTATTGAAAAAAGTCATAGTTTTGAAGTACAACTATCCAAACAGGCAAAACATACGGCATCAAAAGTACAATTTTGGTTATACAGTTTAAAAATATCAGCCGCAATTGTTGCAGCAGTGTATTTGTTGTTTTTTATAAATTCGCAAGACTTTACATCGATTTCATATGAGAGGGAGAACGAAAGCAATCAGTTTAAGTACGAGCAGTTAGAAAAGGAGCAGTCTTTAGGAAAATATATGAATCAAAAATCAGAAAAATTAGGAGATGCAATCGGAGCATTTTCAAATGAGTTATTAAAAATTATTCAATAATGTAAAATTTTGTAAGCCTTTCATAAGGCAGATAGGAGAGTAATATGACAAGAAAAAGAAATGGATTTTTCACATTTATTTTTTCGCTTCTTCCGGGAGCAGGAGAAATGTATCTAGGTTTTTTAAAGCAGGGAGCAAGTATAATGATACTTTTTTTAGGCATTTGCGCAATCGGCGGCATGTTTTCAAACGGTGCATTAATAATGCTTTTACCGGTAATATGGTTTTATAGTTTTTTTCATGTTCACAATTTAAATTCTTTAAATGATGAAGAGTTTTATGCAGTAGAAGACGATTTTCTAATTTTAAATAATATAGTAGAAAGTGAAAATTTCAATACTTCTAAGAGAAGAAAAATTCTTGCAGTTATTATTATTACAATAGGAGTATCCAGTATTTGGAATATGTTTATGGACTATTTACGATCTTTAGCTAATACATTTGGATGGCAAGTATCTTGGTTATTTTCATTGCTTCACAATATTCCAAGTTTTATAATATCAATTGCATTGATTGCATTTGGCATTTATCTCATTAAAGGTAAAAAAACAGAGGTTGATACTTATTTTATAGAAGGAGATGAGCAGAGTGGAGAAAACGAAAATTAATATGATCAGGAAACACCGGGTAGGCACAATAACCCTTGGAATCGGAATGATTGGAATTGGAAGTCTTTTTCTGGGTCATATGTTTTTTCCGATGATATCATACGTGTGGGTATATAAAGTTTGGCCTGTCATTCTAATTATACTTGGCATTGAGATTTTGTTAGCAAATAGTAATAAACAAAGGGAATTTATATATGATAAAACAGCAATTATATTAGTCGGACTTTTAGTATTATTTGCTATTTTTCTTGCAATATTAGGCTATGGAATAGAAGCAGGAATGGCTTATGAAAATGGTATATATATTGACTGGTGATATAACTATAAGATTAAAATATAAAACATATTTTAAAGAAAAAACAACAATTATGAATAATTTGTAAAAAAATAAATAACAAATTAATATTTAATAAGAAAAAATACAGAATTTAGACACAGAATGTTCACAAGTTGATTGTATTCTAGAGTAAGCTTCCAAAAAGGAAAGCAAAAAGTTTCATAAATTAGGGAGGATATATATTATGAAAAAGAAAATTTGTATGTTAACTTTAGCAATTTGTTTATCAGCTGCTTCTTTAGTAGCTTGTGGTTCTGACAATGCAGACACAACGACTCTTGATGGAGCAGAAGAGACAACAACACCAGACGAAACAGATGCTACAACAGAAGATGATGCAACAGCAGATGATGCAACAGCAGATGATGCAGCGGCAGAAGACACAGCAGATGATGCAGCAGCAGATGATGCAGCAACAGAAGAACCAGCAGATGATGCAGCGGCAGAAGACACAGCAGATGATGTAGTAACAGAAGACACAGCAGCAGATGATGCAGCAACAGATGAAACAAACGCTGATACAGCTGAATAATTTATTTATGACAGTGAGTCATAAGATTTATTAAAGTTAAGAAATGAAAAGAGAGTGTTGAAACTACAGTATGTAGTCATAGACACTCTCTTTTATATTATTCCTTAATAAATTTTACATAGCATCATTTAATTATTATAAATATAATAAAAATTATGTGAAAAATCTATGAATTTTATGTATTTTTTAACTTGAAAATTAGTCTGCAATCATGTATTATAATAATGTAATCTAGTAAATGTTGTTTAATTTCACTAGTATACATAATTTTTAACATTAATTACAGTCAGAAAAATATTAAGGAAAACATTACTCTAACTACATTGAGCATCTTGATAATATGTAAAGAGTAATTTTTTACTATTAAAAAGTGAAAGGGAGAATGATATGTTAAAAACAAAACAAAAGGTATTGCTGACAGCAGCCTTAACAATGATTATGCTATGGGCATTTGGATTATGTGTGTTTGCAGCACCGGCGACACCAACAGGACTGAAGCAAACTAATGCTTCTTCTACCTCAGTAGAATTTGCATGGAATAAAGTTTCCGGAGCAAATTACTATATTGTGGAGCGGTCTAGTGACCAGAGGAACTGGGTTTATGTGAAGAATAAGTTACAAAATAATGAATCTATCTTTTCCTTAAATGCAGGAAGTACATACTTCGTTAGAGTAAGGGCAACAACAGATGGTTATGTGGATGGTAGTAACTATGATGTGAATAATTCAGCGGCACAAGGCGATGTTAGTGCGGCAACTGCACCGTTGGCAGTAGTTACATCCCCAAAGGAACCAACTAACATAAGGCAGACAGGGGCAACAAAAAATTCTATTACACTTGAATGGAATGCAAGCATTGGGGCAACTTCCTATTTAGTTTACAGTGGTGAGACACTTCTAGGAAATGTAAAAACAAATAGAATAACAATAAACAATATTGCACCAGCAACAAAAAAATATTATAATGTATATGCGATAAGGCAATCTTCTACAGTTGCAGCTGCAAGTTACTACAGTGCCAATATATATGCTGTAAGTGCACCGGATAAAATAGGTGGTGTTGGTCTATATTGGAGTGGTATGAATAGTAGCAAAAGTTCTAAATATAATTATTGTGTTGAATGGAATTCTTCTTATAATGTAGATGGTTATCAAGTAGAGTGGTGTGATCAAAAAGGTAAAGTAGTAAAAAGAACAGAGTCTGGTAGAACTTATTTAAGTAGTATACTTAAACTTCCTACAAAGCTTAGAAATAAAGCATTTAAGGTTCGAGTAAGAGGTTTTGTAAATGATAGCGGCGGCAGCAAGATATATGGAGAATGGTCGGCTGACAAAGTAATTGTGCCATATGCTCAAATTACATCTGCAAAATTAGCTAGTAAAAGCAGTTTAAATTACGCAATAAAATGGAAAAAGATTAGTGGTGCAAAATCGTATACAATATATCGTGCAACATCTTATAATGGCAAGTATAAGAAAGTAGGAACAACTAAGAAAAATAATTTTGTAATTAAGAAAAATAAAGCAAGAAGAAATTATTATTATTATGTTTCAGCTAATAAAGTTAAGGTTGGTAAAAAGCGTTATAACACAACAAAGGGCTCTTTTAGGCATGATTATAATGGTTACTATCTTTATTACAAATATACATGGAATTAATTTTTATTAAAGAGGCAGTCGGGAAATACCCAATTTCCCATATCAAACATTAAAAATAAGCAACCCTGGATGATATCAGGCTTTTAAGCCACAGAGGAGATTTCATCCAGGGTTGTCTTAATTTTTTCATGTATCTTAAGCTTTATATAATTTTTGATGTTTTTAACTTCAGGTAAAGAAGATTTTTTTCACTGCAATACCACTTGTGTTTTACTGAACATAAATTAAGTAAAGCTAAAATTAATATCTAAACTCAAAGATAAAATTATTTAAATGTAAATTGTAGAGATTAAAATTGTAAAAATTAGTCTATTAATGTATAATTACATATAATGCCTTTGATGAAAAGTAATTAAATGTGCTATTTTTTAACTATGTTTTATTTTAAATAATAGTGCAAAAATTTTTAAAACATAATATTATATTTATAAGCAAAATCATTTATAAGAGGAGGATTACAAATGGGAATTGTGAAAGAAACAAAAGTAAACTTATGTGGTGTCAAGCTGATTATTACTGCTTTAATATTTATACTGGCACTAAACATTCAACTTGAAGCAAGTGCAAAAACACTTGAACATAATTTTTATGGTGCTGAATACATATTAAAACCAGGACAGTCATTAAATATTAAAGAAAAGTATAAAAGTGCAATTTCTTTTAAGTCGGATGATACATCTGTAGTAAAAGAAGAAAATGGAATAATAACTGGAAGAAAAGGCGGAGTTGCAATTATTACAATAAAAAATAAAAATGGAAAAGTAAACTATATTCAAATAGGTGTAAAAAGCTCTTCCTATATTCCCGGCAAAAGAATGGGGGTATATAAGGTGGGAAAAGAAATTCCATCAGGTGAATACGTGTTAATAAAGGATAAACGAGTTAAGGAAGAGACTTATGTGCGTGCAATAATCATATTAAAGGGCCAAGAAGAGGATGCTGACGGCATATGGTTAACGGGAACTAATGCATGTTTTGTAACTTTAAAAAAGGGAGATACTATTGATATAGATGGTGGCTATGCAGTGCCGATTAAAAAGGTGAATAAAAAACTCTTTTCATTAAACGCATTGAATAAGAATGTTAAAAAAATGGCTAAATATCCAAGTACTTTATGGCAAAATGAATCTTGGATAAAAGTCGGACTGGGAATACAGCCAGGGGTTTATAAAGTTTCACCATTAACATCTACTAATGGTGAACGTGGCCAAGTAGATATATTTAAAAAAACAAATGTTTCTTATGACACGGATAGATTTACAAGCAAGTCTGGTACTAAAAACTTTAGAATAACGTTAAAAGAGGGACAATATGTTCGAATTTCAAATTGCACATTAAAAAGAATAGCTGGAAGGGAGATTCACGAATTATGAAAATAAAATTTAATTATAGTTTCTTTCTGATAGGTTTAATTTTTTCGTTGTTGTTAACATGTAATATAAAGGTATTTGCCGCACCGGCAGCGCCAAATGGTTTAATTCAAAAGTATGAATCAGCTAATTGGGTAAAAATTGAGTGGAATAACGTTAGCAATGCCAAAGCTTATTATGTAGAGTATTCATTAGACAAGCAAAATTGGATTATGGAGGATTCAATTCCTGAACAAGTTTATGGTAATAAAACGGAATATGAAATAGAAAAACTTCAGGAAGCAACAACATATTATGTGAGAGTACGAGCACTAGAAGGGGCATTTCCAACAAACTATGACTCGAAGAATACTCAGGCACAAGGTGGACTAAGCGCGGCTTCTAATATATTAGAAATTGTAACTGCACCGCGTAAAATAGTAAATTTAGTGCAGTCAGCCGCCGCAGGGAATTCGGTTACAATTAAATGGGATGCTGTAAAAGGCGCAACTCATTATAGAGTATTTGAGGAAATTCGAGAAGAGTCAGTGTGTACATGCTGTGGGTATTCTTATCATTTGTTGGCTGTTGTCCAAACACCGTCAGCTGTTATAGAGAATAGAACTTTATCCGAGAAGGCTACTTTCATTGTTTGTCCGATCAAAAAGGCTTCTCATGGGTATGAAGCAGGGAACGAACAAACCAGCTTGACAGTTTATTCAGTACCCCAAAAAGTAGGGAAATTGTTTGTGGACTGGAGTGATGTTAACGCTGATTCTATTGCAAAATATAGATACTGTGTGGGATGGAATGATATCAAGGCCAGTAGTTATGAAGTGGAATATTATAGCGCTAATGATAAAAAGGTTTATGTGGATATGGTAGAAGAATTTTCTTGCAGTGAAATTACTTTGCCGGCAGAAGTAAGAAATAAAGCTTTTAAATTCCGTGTAAGAGCCTGTCAGAAAATCAGTAATGGAGATAGTATCTACGGCGAATGGTCTGACTTTAAGACTGTTATTCCATATGGACAAATTACCAAAGGAAAGGCATTGGGTAAAGGAAGGGCACGATTAACTTGGAAAAAAATAGAGAATGCTTCACACTATTATGTATACATTGCAAATAAATCAAATGGAAAATATAAAAAGATTGCTACAACTAAGAAAAACTCATATATATTTAAAAATTTGAAAACAAAGAAAAATTATTATGTTTTTATTACTGCTAAAGTAAAAGTTGGTAAGAAAAATTACAGAACAAATTTAGGGCAAATGTGCCATGATTATTATGGCTTTAGATTAAAAAAATAATAATAGGGGATAAAAATATGAAAGAAATACTTTTTAAGTCAAATAGATTTAGGGTGCTTGTAGTAATTATTATTTTTTTAGTGGGAGTAAGTACTCCGTTTAGGTCAGATGCCAAGCCGCTTAAGCATAGAAGTTATGGAGCTAACTATGTAATAAATGTTGGTAATACTCTTAATTTAAAATCAAAGCGGGCAGGAGTGGACGCAATATCTTTTAAGTCTGATAATCCTAAAGTAGCAGAAGTGAAAAATGGGGTTGTAAAGGCAAAAAAGGGTGGGGTTGCAGTTATCACAATACGTTATAAAAATAAGACAGAAAAAAACATAGAAATTGGAGTGAAAAGCACGTCCTATATTCCTAATAAAAAGTCTAGTTATAAAGTAGGAAAGGCGATTCCAGCAGGAGAATATGTGGTGTTTAGAGATGATAGGACCGTTGGTAGATTATATATAAGCATATATTCTAAGGATGGTAAACGAGATTCGTCAATGACCGCAGGTTATTCTTGCTTTGTGAAACTAGAAGCGGGTGAGTCTTTTAGTTTTTCAGGAGGTTATGCAGTACCTTTAAAAAAAGTAAAGAAAAATTGTTTTCGAATAAGTAAAATTAATAAGCAGCTTAAAATACTTTCTAAACGATCAGCTGAATGGGGATTTACATTTATTAAGGTTGGATTTGTAATAGAGCCGGGTGTTTATGAATTTATACCAATTGAGAGCCAGACTGGAGAGGTTATTATTTTTAATAAAAATAATACAATGGAAAAGGCCGACAGGGTTGCGTACAAGCGAGAGAAAAAGACATTCAAAATGATTTTAAAGAAGGGACAGCACGTGGGAATCCGAAATTGCAAGTTTGGGAAGGTCGAAGAAGAAAGGGTAAGTGAGTTATGAAAAGACTAAAAGGGCTGTTTTTAGTATCAATATTTATAATATGTATTTCATTTTTTAATATAGAGTCTTTTGCGGCACCTGCGGCACCGGATGGCTTAGCGCAGTATGAGGATGATTTTCACAGCGTAATGATAAAATGGAATCCGGTAAATGGTGCAAATAAATATTTTGTTGAATGGTCATTAGATGGAAAGGAATGGGTAGTAGAAAAAGAAGTATTTCAATATGTTTTGTCAACTGAGTTTCGGTGCGAGATTAAGTATTTAGATTCTGGAACGTCTTACTATGCCAGAGTAAGGGCCTATACAGGGGAGTTTCCAAATGATTATAATTCTTTAAATGTTCAGGCACAGGGAAATGTAAGTGCTGCGTCAAAAGTATTAGAAGTTACTACTCGTCTAAAACTAAAAGATACAGTAGTTAGACAAATAAATGCAACAGAAAATACTATAGAATTAGAGTGGGATGCGGTAAAGGATGCGACTCATTATGAAATAATTAAGAGTAAAGAAGGTGAAGATAATAAAATCATAGATATAGTTGAGACGAATTCTACAGTGATAGTAAATCAAAGTCCATCAGATAAATTTGTAATATATTTGAGGCCTTTTCGTAAGACAAGTTCAGGTTACAGCACTACAAACGGTTCGTGGTGTGGAGGATTAATGGTATATACTGCACCACAAAAAATTAACAAGCCTAGTGTTGACTGGAGCGGTATGAATGCTACAGGCATATCCAAGTATTCATATAGCGTGGGATGGAGATATATTGATGCAACGGGCTATCAAGTTGAGTATTGTGATATGGATGGAAAGCCATTGCTAACTCAAGAGGAGGGGGACTGTGCGCATAGTCAAATAATATTACCAAATGAATTAAGAAGTAAATCATTCAAATTCCGAGTGAGAGCTTTTCAAGAATTGGAAGACGGAAAAATTATTAGGGGAGCTTGGTCTTCATATAAGACAGTAGTACCGTATGCAGAAATAGTAAAGGGCAAGGCACTGGGTAAAGGTAAAGCACGTTTTAGCTGGAAAAAGATTGAGGGTGCAACTAGTTATACTGTATATCTTGCAAGCAAATCAACTGGAAAATATAAAAAAATTGCAACTACAAAAAAGAATTCGTATACAGTAAGAAAGCTGAAGAGAAAGAAAAATTACTATTTATTTGTTTCAGCAAAGGTCAAAATAGGAAAGAATACGTTTAGAACTAACTTAGGAAGTTTATATCATGATTATTATGGGTTTAGATTAAAAAAATAATATATGGAGGAATTAATTATGATTAAAGTACAAAAAAGGATATTTTTATTAAGCTTAATGTTTATTTTATTATATTCGTTCACAATGAGTGTCTTTGCAGCACCTATAGCTCCGACTAACTTATCACAAGTTAGTTCACACAATAATTTTGTGTATATTAAATGGGATAAGGTAAATGGTGCGAAGTCTTATTATGTTGAATACTCATCAGATAAAAAAACTTGGACGATGGCAAAATCTATAACATCAGAGTCTTATACACAGATGCGGTTGTACAGCCTTGAAAAATTGGATGCCGGATGTACATATTATGTTAGAGTACGATCATTAATAGGAGAGTTTCCAAAGAATTATGATGTAACAAACGAGAAGGCACAGGAAGGGTTAAGTGAGGCATCAAAAGTCCTTGAAGTCGTGACAAGCCCTGGAGATAATGTAACCGGATTAGAGCAAGTCAGTGCCTCAGATTCAACCATTGAGATCAAATGGAATAAAGTAAAAAATGCAACCCACTATTATATCCATAAAGCTTCATGGGATGGAGTTGAAGGTGCAGAGGAACCTAAGTATACACTGCTTACGACGACGGATTCGACATCTATAGAGATTGGGGGATATTCGGCTTCAGAACAATTAATTTACTGTGTAACTCCGGCGCGGAAAGCGATATCTACAGATTATATAGCGCAGGGTTCAACTTCTGATGAACTTAAGGTTTTTACTAGTCCTGGTCAGGTTAAGGGGCTTTATGTAGAGGTTAGTAATATGAATGCTGATGGCGCTGCAAAATATATTCATTCCGTAAGTTGGAAAAATCTCAAAGCTGGCAGTTATGAGATTGAATATCGCGATATAAAAGGAGTATTGGTGTTACGAAATACGATTCCCTTTTCTAGCAGTGAAATTAAATTACCTGTAGAACTAAGAAATAAAGCATTTAAATTTAGAGTTAGAGCATGTCAGGAAATAAGTAACGGCACAATGCTTTATGGAAAATGGTCTGGATATAGAACAGTTGTGCCATACGGTCAAATAGTAAAAGGTAAATCACTTGGCGCTGGAAAGGTTCGTATTACATGGAAGAAAATTGAAGGAGCAACGAAATATACTGTTTATTTGGCCAATAAGTCAACCGGAAAATATAAAAAATTAGCTACAACAAAAAAGAATTTATACGTATTAAAGAATATAAGAAAAAGGAAAAATTATTATGTTTATGTGACAGCAAATATAAAAATTAAAAATAAGACATATAAAACTAATATTGGAGCTTTAGAGCATGATTTTTATGGATTTAGACTAAAAAAATAAATATGTATAAAGGAGAAAAATCAAATGAAAAACAAAATAAAAGCTAATATATTTGAAATGTTAAAAATATATACAGTTATATTAATTTGTTGGATGTGCATTGGTATATCTACAGAAGCAGCAAATAAATCACTTCCACATAGTGACATAGGAGTGGATTATATTCTAAAGCTCGGCAAAACTATAAAATTAAAAAGTAAGTATAAGTCAGCAATTTCATTTAAAACTGATAATCCATCAGTAGTTAGTGTAAAAAATGGTATAGCAACTGCAAGAAAAGGTGGTATTGCAGTTATTACTATCAAATATAAGAATGGCAAAGTAAAATATGTAGAAATAGGTGTTAAAACTTCATCTTATATACCTAATAAGCGTGGAAAATATTACTTAGTAGGAAAAGATTTATCGGCAGGTGAATATGTTGCTATAAGAGATAATCGGGTACCCTTTTATGATAAAAATTCTTGGTCTGAGGATATGCAAATGGCAAAAATAAGTATATCTAATAAAGGAGAAATCTATAATTCATATGGTACACATGCTTGCTTTGTAACACTTAAGAAAGGTGATAAAATTTCGCTCACAAGCAGTTATTTAGTTCCGATTGATAAGGTTAGTACGAAAACCTTTTCTTTAAGTTCTATTAATAAAAATATGAAACAAGCTGCTAAAAAAACATATTTCAAAAATTGCAATACATGGTTAAAAGTAGGTGCAGGAATTGAATCAGGAGTTTATGAGTTTACACCTATTAAGTCAAGTGAAGATGGAGCTTATGGAGAGGTTGAAATATTCAAACAAGAAAATACTGAAAAGAAAGAAGATCGAGTAGGGTATCAAAGCGCAAAAGAGAGTTTTCGTGTAACCTTAAAAAATGGGCATTATATTAAAATTGCAAATTGTACTATCAAAAAGATAGCAGGCAGAAAAATAAACGAATTATAAACTAAAGGGAACTATAATATTTCGGATTCCGGAGTTCAAGAGGGTGGAATTGGACAGGCATCTTCAAACAGCAGATATGAAGTATATCCAGTTAAAAAATCCAGTTCGTATTTAAAGCAAAGGGCTGGAAAGATGACTGCGACGTAAGAACAAGTCATGACTCGATAGGGTTTATGTTAAGATTCGGCTTTTGATCAGCATAGTTTTAGGGAAGCGGTGCAAGCTGCTTCCCTTTTAATTAACAATATAGAATATTTTTATATTGAATGTAATTGTATATTAATGTATAATTATATATTATGAATATAATGCAATTATTAAATGATTATAAACTGGGGAAAATTATAAGTGAAAAGTGTGAAGCAATAAGTAAAAAGAGAGTTTTCGTGTCAACTTTAAGAATAGGCATTATATAAATATTGCATTTTTCAATAAAAATTAGCAAGCATAAAAATGAATTGTAAAAGGAGAAGAATATGTTAAAAACAAAACAAAAGGTGTTAATGACAGCCGCCTTAACAATGATTATGTTATGGGCATTTGGTTTGTGTGTGTTTGCAGCACCGGCAACACCGACAGGCTTAAAACAAAGTGGCGATAGCGAGCGTTCTGTAACAATTGAATGGAATAAGGTATCTGAGGCACGCTACTATATTATAGAGCTTTCCCAAGATCAAAAAAATTGGGCTTATGATAATTATTGGTATTCAAATAAAAACACAATATATCAGTTAAATACAGGAAGTACATACTTCGTTAGAGTTAGGGCATCTGATTCTTTGGTTAATAGTGGCAGCCAATATGATGTGAATAATACAGCAGCACAAGATGGCATTAGCGCAGCATCTGCTCCGCTGGCAGTCGTTACAGCTCCGACTAAGCCAAGCAATTTAAGACAGACAGGTGCAACCCCAAGCTCTGTTACTCTTGAATGGAATGCACAAGCTGGTGCAACTTCTTATGAAATTTATAGTGGAAAGACACTCTTAGGAAGTACAGCATCAACTAAAATTACATTAAACAATATTTCGCCATCAACAACAATAGGGTACAACGTATATTCGATAAGAAAATCTCCTACATATACAGCTTCCAGTGACTATTACAGTTCTATATATGCAAAAACAGCTCCAAACAAAATAAGTGGCGTAGGTCTATATCGGAGTAGTATGAATGGTGGCCCAAGCAGTAAGTATCAATATTGTATTGATTGGGATTATACCAGTGCAGATGGCTACCAAGTAGAGTGGCGTGATCAAAAAGGTAAATTGGTTAAAAGAACGGAAGCCGGTAAATATAGCTTAAGCAGTACACTAAAACTACCGTCAAAGCTTAGGAATAAAGCCTTTAAAGTTCGTGTAAGAGGCTTTGTAAAGGTGGAAAACGACATTAAAGGATATGGCGAATGGTCAGCTTACAAAGTTATTGTGCCTTATGCACAGATTACAAGCACAAAATTAACAAGTAAAAAAGGTACAGATGTTAAAATAACATGGAAAAAAATTAGCGGTGCAAAAACATATACAATATATCGCGGAACTTCTTTAAAAGGTAAATTTAAAAAGATTGGTACAGTTAAGAATAATTCTTATGTAATTAAGAAAAATAAAAAATACAGAACTTATTATGTTTATGTATTGGCTAATAAGGTTAAAGTTGGTAAGAAGAGATATAATACAACAAAAGGAACGCAAGGTCACGATACGATCAATTATTGGGTTTCTACAAGATATTATTAATGTGTTTTACAAAGGAAGCAGTTTTATATTGCTTCCTTTTTCATCTTCAAAAGTATTTTAAATCTCACGAATTTATTGCCGGAGAATATATATTACTGCTTTCCTTTGATGATAAAACTATGCTATACTATAGATGAAATTTCATCGGAAATTTATCTGTTTAATTTATACGGATTGATGCATTAATGTGTAGAGAAAGGGGTCTTAAATGAATGAACTGGAAACTTTGCAGCAATGGATAGATGACAGCAGCAGCATCGTGTTTTTTGGGGGTGCTGGTGTGTCTACAGAAAGTGGTATTCCAGACTTTCGCAGTGTGGATGGATTATATTCTGAAAAATATGATTATCCGCCGGAAGCAATTTTAAGTTATCGTTTTTTTACAAGTCATATGGAAGAATTTTATCGCTTTTATCGGGATAAAATGTTATTTTTAAATGCCAGACCAAATAAAGCACATTTGAAGCTTGCAGAATTAGAGAAAAGTGGCAAGCTTTCGGCAATTGTAACACAAAATATTGACGGGCTGCACCAAGCGGCGGGAAGTAAGAAGGTTTTTGAACTGCATGGAAGTGTACTTCGCAATTATTGTTTGAAATGCCGCTGTTTTTTTGATGTATCGGCAATTTTAGAGACAAATGGTATTCCTTATTGTGAGTGCGGGGGGATTATCAAGCCGGATGTTGTGCTCTATGAGGAAGGTCTTAATCATGATACCGTCAAGGGAGCTATATCAGCGATTGCACAGGCAGATATGATGATTGTTGGCGGAACATCTTTAGCTGTTTATCCAGCGGCTTCATTAATAGATTATTACAAGGGATATCGCCTTGTACTTTTGAACCGCAGTGTGACGTTAAGGGATGATATGGCAAATTTGGTAATCCGGGATAATATCGGAGAAGTGCTTTCTAAAATCAATGTGAGGGGGGCTTAATTGTATGCTGTATGAAGTGGGTGACGTTGTAACGCTTAAGAAACAGCATCCTTGCGGGAGTAAAGAGTGGGAAATATTGCGTGTCGGAGCAGATTTTCGGCTAAAATGTAAAGGATGTGGTCATCAGGTTATGATGCCAAGGACGCTTGTAGAGAAAAACACAAAAGGGCTGCAGAAAAAGATAGAAAAAGCAAACTGAAAGCTTGCAAAATGTAAAATCGTATGATAAACTAAAGCTCTGTGATATATTTTAAATATTCCTTGCTTCTTATATTAAGTAGGAGGCCAGAGACCAAAAGGAGGTAACAGAGCATGAACAAATATGAATTAGCCGTTGTTGTGAATGCAAAAATCGAAGAAGATGAAAGAACTGCTGTCATCGACAAAGTAAAAGCTTATATCGAAAGATTTGGCGGTGCAATTACTAATGTTGATGAATGGGGTAAGAAGAGACTTGCTTACGAAGTTCAGAAAATGAAAGAAGGCTTCTATTATTTCATTCAATTCGATGCTGATGCAACAGTTCCAGCAGAAGTGGAAAGCCACATCCGCATTATGGAAAACGTAATCAGATATTTATGCGTAAAACAAGACGAGGCATAGAAAAAGGTAGGTTAATATATGAATAAAGTCATTTTAATGGGACGTTTAACAAGAGATCCGGAGGTACGTTATTCACAAGGTGAAACTCCGTTGGCGATTGCCAGATATACACTTGCTGTTGACAGAAGAATGAACCGCAACAATAATGATGGACAAACTGCAGATTTTATTGGCTGTGTTGCATTTGGAAGAAGCGGTGAATTTGCTGAGAAATATTTCCGTAAGGGTACAAAGATATTAGTCACAGGCCGTATTCAGACCGGAAGTTACACGAATAAAGATGGTGTAAAAGTATATACAACAGATGTAGTGGTTGAAGATCAGGAATTTGCTGAAAGCAAAAATGCAGCAGGCAATGATTTTTCCGGCGGTAATTTCCAAGGAAACGATGCACCGGCGCCTATGACAGCAGGCGATGGATTTATGAATATTCCTGATGGTATTGATGAGGAATTGCCATTTAACTAAAATCACCATAAATGACGATTTAGTTTAATTATAATAGGAGGCAATATCATGGCTTTTAATAAGGCAGAGAGATCCGATTCTCCAATGAAGAGAAGAGGCGGAATGCGCAGAAGAAAAAAAGTATGCGTATTTTGTGGAAAAGATAATGTAATTGATTACAAAGACACAAATAAATTAAAAAGATATGTATCTGAAAGAGGCAAAATTCTTCCTAGAAGAATTACAGGAAACTGTGCAAAGCATCAGAGAGCTCTTACAGCAGCAATCAAGAGATCACGTCATATCGCTTTAATGCCATATACAATGGATTAATGAGAATTAACAGACCGACTATTCTTAGAAATAGCTGGTCTGTTTTTAATTTAATTGAATCATATCATTTAGCCTCTCTGTTCTTGCGGTTGTAAAAACAGGAAAAAAATGATATAATTTTTTTTATGGTACTATCTGACTGACATTATTATGAGAGGATAATTAAGTGAAAACAAAAATTAAGTTAAAGGGTAGGCTGCGCACATATTTGCAGACAACATTGCTGTTAGGTGTTTTGCTTTCTCTTGTAAATGTTTGGATTTATGTAATAGATATAAAAGCGGGACTGATTTTAACCGTATTTGTGATTATTTATTTTATCTGCTGTTTGTTACTATTAAGTTACAATAAACCGATTATTATGAATGAGCTTATTAGCTTTGCAACACAATACGGGCAGATTCAGCGTCAGCTTTTACGTGATTTAGAATTACCGCATGCACTTCTAGACGAAAATGGTTTAGTAATTTGGACAAACAAGGCATTTGAAAATGTGATTCATAAACAAAAGGGATATCGGAAAAGTATTTTCACCTTATTTCCGGAAATAACAAAGGAAAAACTGCCTAATGAAATAGACGAGGCAGATATTTCGATTGTTTTTGAGGAGCGTGACTTTGAGGCCAAAATGCGGAAGATTTCTTTAAAAGAAATGGTTGCACAAAGTGATATTATCAATGTAGAAGAAGAGTATAATGGTTATTTGATTGCCCTTTACTTATTTGATGAGACAGCACTTAATATTGCGCTAAAAGAAAATGATAACCAAAGTCTTGTCACTGGTCTATTATATATAGATAATTATGAGGAGGCTTTAGAGAGTGTTGAGGAAGTCAGACGTTCCCTTCTCATGGCGCTGATAGAGCGAAGATTGAATAAGTATTTTGCCTCGCTTGATGGCATTGTTAAAAAAATTGAAAAGGATAAATTTTTTATAATATTAAGAAAAGAGTCCCTACGGGTTTTACAGGAAAATAGATTTGATCTTTTAGAGGAAGTAAAAACTGTCAATATCGGAAATGAGATGAATGTAACCTTGAGCATTGGTATCGGTTCAGATGGACTTTCGTATGGACAGAACTATGAGTTTTCCAGAACAGCAATCGATTTGGCGCTTGGACGCGGTGGTGATCAAGCCATTGTAAAGACACCGGATAAACTAATGTATTATGGTGGAAAGAGCCAGCAGATAGAGAAAAATACACGAGTAAAGGCGAGGGTAAAGGCTCATGCCTTAAAAGAAATTATTTCTACGAAAGACCGAGTCATTGTAATGGGTCACAGATTGACGGATGTTGACAGCTTTGGTGCCGCGGTAGGTATTTACAGGATTGCCAAATCTTTGGGGCGCAGTGCTTATATTGTTGTGAATGAGGTCGGCTCTTCTATTAAGCCGCTTGTAGATGCATTTTTAGAGCATCTGGAAGGTGATGAAGTAGTGATCCTAAATAGTTCTCAAGCGATTGAAATGGCGAATCATAATACAGCACTGGTTGTAGTTGATGTAAATAAACCAAGTATAACCGAATGTCCGGACTTATTAAAGATATGCCGCTCTATTGTTGTATTGGATCATCATAGAAAAGGCGATGAAGTAATTGAAAATGCAACTTTATCTTATGTTGAGCCATATGCGTCAAGCTCATGCGAAATGGTCGCAGAGATTTTGCAATACATCGATGAAGGTGTTAAAATAAAGCATGCTGAGGCGGACTGCCTCTATGCAGGAATTGTTATCGACACAAATAACTTCATTACTAAAACCGGTGTACGTACATTTGAAGCAGCAGCGTTTTTAAGAAGAAATGGTGCAGATGTTACACGAGTGAGGAAAATGTTCCGTGAAGAAGCTGGAGCCTACAAAGCAAAAGCCGATGCAGTCAGTCAGGCAAAGATTTTTAGAAATGAATATGCTATTTCTATATGCAATGGCAAGGGTGTGAACAGCCCTACTGTAATCGGAGCGCAGGCGGCCAATGAGCTTTTAAATATTACCGGCATTAAGGCAAGCTTTATTGTGACGGAATATAATCAGACAGTATATATAAGTGCCCGTTCGATTGATGAAGTAAATGTACAGATTATAATGGAGCGTATGGGCGGCGGGGGTCACATGAATATTGCAGGAGCACAGTTTAAAGGATTAAGTGTTGAAGAAGTGTGTGAGAAAATACGCACGACATTAACAGAAATGATAGAAAAGGGTGAAATTTAATGAAAATAATATTATTACAGGATGACAAAAAATTAGGAAAAAAGGGCGATCTTATAAATGTGAATGACGGTTTTGCTCGTAATTATGTACTGCCTAGAAAAATTGGACTTGAGGCAACACCAAAAAACTTAAATGATTTAAAACTTCAAAAAGCGAATGAAGAGAGGATTGCAGCAGAGCAGTTAGCGGAAGCGCAAAGTCTTGCCAAGGAGATGGAAAATGAAGTTGTAGAGGTTACGATGAAGGCCGGTGAAGGCGGCAGAGCCTTTGGCTCTATTTCCAGCAAGGAAATTGCCTTAGAGTATACTAAAAAATATAAAAAAGAAATTGATAAAAAGAAACTGGTGCTGCAAGAGTCGATTAAAAGCTTTGGAATGTTTGAAGTGAAAGTAAAGCTTCATCCTAAAGTAATGGGTACCTTACGAGTAAAAGTAACGGAAGCTTAAAGGATACAGAGAGGAAACTAGCACTATGGCAGCAGAAGAAGCTTTATTAAAGCGCGTATTACCGCATAGTGAAGAGGCAGAGCAGTCGGTAATTGGTTCCATGATTATTGATCGGGAAGCTATTGTAGCGGCTTCTGAGATGATACATGGAGATGATTTTTATGGAAAGCAGTATGGCATCGTTTTTGATGCAATGGTGGAACTAAACGATGAGGGAAGCCCGGTTGATTTAATTACGCTGCAGAATCGCTTAAAGGAAAAGGATGTTCCTCCTGAAGTAGCAAGTCTTGAGTTTGTAAGGGATTTAATTACAGTAGTTCCAACATCCGCTAATGTAAAGTATTACGCACAGATTGTATCTGAAAAATCACTTCTGCGTAAACTCATTCGTTTGAATGAAGAAATCGCCAATACTTGTTATGCAGGTAAGGAATCTACAGAGGTTATTTTAGAAGAAACAGAAAAAAAGGTTTTTGAACTCGTACAGCGTCGAAACACAGGTGACTATGTGCCGATTCGCCAGGTTGTAATGAATGCTATGGATAAAATAGAGCTGGCATCGCAGACGAAGGGCGCTGTAACAGGTATTCCGACAGGATTTTTGGACTTAGACTTTAGAACAGCCGGTATGCAGCCGTCTGACCTTGTTTTAATCGCTGCGAGACCTTCGATGGGTAAAACAGCCTTTGTCTTAAATATCGCTCAGAATGTGGCATTTAAAGAGGATGCCTGTGTTGCAATTTTTAGTTTGGAGATGTCAAAGGAGCAGCTTGTTAACCGTCTGTTTTCCTTGGAGTCAAAAGTAGATTCTCAACATATAAGGACAGGGCAGCTGCAAGATGATGAATGGGAAAAACTGATTGAAAGTGCAGGTGTCATTGGCAGCTCCAAGTTGATTATTGATGATACACCGGGTATTAGTATTTCCGAGCTGCGCAGTAAATGCCGTAAGTATAAATTAGAGCATGATTTAAAGATGATTATTATTGACTATTTACAGCTGATGTCAGGAAGCGGCAGAAATGAATCCAGGCAGCAGGAGATTTCAGACATTTCCCGATCACTGAAATCTTTGGCAAGGGAGCTCGGGGTGCCTGTGCTTGCATTATCCCAGTTAAGCCGTGCAGTTGAACAAAGACCGGATCATCGGCCGATGCTTTCCGATCTTCGTGAATCAGGAGCAATTGAGCAGGATGCCGATGTTGTTATGTTTATTTACCGGGATGATTATTATAACAAGGATACTGAAAAAAAGGGGATTGCGGAAATTATAATTGCGAAGCAGAGAAATGGTCCTATCGGTACCATTGAATTAGTTTGGTTACCGGATTATACAAAGTTTGCCAATATGCAGCATTAATAGAATTATAAGTGAATATATAGATAAGATAAAAGGGTTGGATACGATCTGATTATATCAGAAGTATGCAACCCTTTTTGTTATGACTTTTATTAATAAGCCATTTTCGCTTGTTTCTTATGCCTCTACGATAGCGCCTACAGGGCACTGACCAGCACAAGCGCCACAGCTAATGCAAGTATCTTCGTTAATTTCAAACTGTGTGTCACCTTGTGAAATTGCTTCCACAGGGCACTGACCAGCGCAAGCACCACAGCTGATGCAGCTGTCATTAATTGTAAATGCCATAATATATATCCTCCTTAAAAATATGCCTTTTTAGAATCGACAAAAATTTATCAAATTCTAGAATTATTTTAATACAAAACACTTATTTATACAAGAGCAAAATAAAGGAAAGCAGGAAAAATGGCTGTTTATTTTTATTTAGCGTCATCTTGACGGCGCTGTTTGATTCCTTTTAATATCACTTCACGTTTCTGTGCTGCAATATCTTTGTCCATCGCATCAATTCCATCTAAAGGATAAGGAATACCTAGATTTTCATACTTAGCCTTACCCATAGTATGATAAGGCAGCACATCTAATACAGAAACTGTTTTAAGACCACCAATAAAATATCCAAGCTTAAAAAGATAATCATCATTATCTGTAATGGTAGGAACAACAACATGACGAATCCAAGTGTTAATTCCTTTATCGGACAGATATTGTGCGAATTTAAGAATGTTGTCATTTGGCTGAGCAGTAAGTTTTTTATGCTCTTCAGGGTCAATGTGCTTAATATCAAGCATTACTAAATCCGTATACTGAAATAAAGTATCAAGCTTTTTCATGACAGCTTCGTTATCGGGGTTATAAACAATTCCCGAAGTATCAATGCACGTATGAATCTTGTGTTTTTTAGCTTCAATAAAAAGTTCGATTACAAAATCAATTTGTAAAAGTGGTTCTCCGCCTGTAACAGTAATGCCGCCTTCCTTATAGAAAGCCCTGCCGCGCTCGAAGTTTTCAATTATTTCGGCAACTTCAATTGTCTTTCCGCCGCTTGTTGCCCATGTATCCGGGTTATGGCAGTATAAGCAGCGCATTGGACAGCCTTGTAAAAACACAACATAGCGTGTTCCGGGGCCATCCACTGTACCAAATGTTTCTAAAGAGTGAATTTTTCCGCTCATAATGATTCCTCACTTTATATTTTCTTATTCTAAGGAAAAACAGCTATAGGAAAACCTATAGCTGTTTTTGAAAAAGATATTTCCTGATGTTTCTATCAGCGAACATCTTATATAACCGTAATTTGGTCCGCTTAGTTGGACTCGTGGAAAGTACGGGAAATAACATCAGCCTGTTGTTCTGGTGTTAATTTGATAAAGTTAACAGCATATCCGGATACACGGATTGTTAACTGTGGATAATTCTCAGGATGTTTCTGAGCATCTAATAATGTGTCTCTGTTTAGTACGTTTACATTAAGGTGATGTCCACCTTTTGTTGCGTAACCGTCTAATAAATTTACTAAGTTATCAACTTGAGCTGCATTTACTTCTGACATTATAATTCCTCCTTATATTTTTGCACTGTTATTTGTAATCGTCCAAACCTTCATGCAGGGTTGGAATACTGCAGGCCAATGGTGTTCTGGAACAATCCGTACATCCCATTGTCTGAACTTCCTTGGCGGTATCGGCATTTTGGTCAACATCAATATTTATGTGGCCCACACCTTTGGTAATACCGCTGTCTAACATCTTAACGATGTCTTCAATCATTTCGTCTTCTTTCATACAGGGCCTCCTTTAACTTATTATAGTTATCTTTGGCACCTACTACCATTTTTATACCGATGAGATTTACTTGTTTAAATCAATTTCAATGTCACCAGAAATTACTTTTGCCTCTTTACCAAGTGCATCGGGAATAATTGTAAAGGTATTAGAAATACCATCCTGTGCATCGTTGAATGGAAGCTTAGCTACTGAAGATAAAGAAGCTACAGCACCATGAGTATCACGGCCGTGCATTGGGTTTGCACCCGGAGCAAAAGGCTGTCCTTTTTTACGTCCGTCCGGTGTGTTACCTGTTGCTTTACCATATGTTACATTAGAGGTAATGGTTAATACCGACATGGTTGGGAAACCATCTCTGTAGGTGTGGTGTCTTCTAATCATTGTCATAAATTGTGAAACAATTTCATTTGCGATGTCATCTACACGGTCATCATCATTTCCATATTTAGGGAACTCGCCGGTTGTGTTGAAATCAACGATAACACCATCTTCATCACGAACAACTTCTACCTTAGCATATTTAATAGCAGATAAGGAATCGGCTACGATGGAAAGACCGGCAACGCCTGTTGCAAAGTAACGAAGTACGTCTCTGTCGTGTAAAGCCATCTGTGCTCTCTCGTAACAGTATTTATCATGCATGTAGTGAATAACGTTAAGAGTATTTACATATACATCAGCCATCCACTCCATCATATCTGTGAATTTAGACATAACATCATCATAATCTAATACATCACCATCAACTTTACGGTATTTTGGACCAACCTGTTTCTTAGAAACTTCGTCAATACCGCCGTTTAATGAATATAGTAAACATTTTGCTAAGTTAGCACGAGCACCAAAGAACTGCATCTGCTTACCAATAACCATTGAAGATACACAGCATGCAATACCGTAGTCATCACCATGAGTTACTCGCATTAAATCATCATTTTCATACTGGATAGAGGAAGTCTTAATGGACATCTTAGCACAGTATTTTTTGAAGTTATCCGGTAATCTTGTAGACCAAAGAACCGTTAAGTTTGGCTCTGGAGAAGGACCTAAGTTATCAAGTGTGT
>CAYPIB010000033.1:0-24276 GCA_964410675.1 uncultured Roseburia sp. | reverse complement strand
GGAAGGACCGATTGTATATTCGGAGTACCCCCCATTTAAACCTTCTATCCACATGAGTGGATTCTGTCTGCCATGTATTTTCTTTAATTCCGGAATATAACTAATGTTATATTCTATTTCATCTGCATCAACTAAGAGAGTTTTTCCGAATTTATCGGTAATGGTGAAATCCTGTATTTCAGTTTTTTGTAATAGTACCTCATTTATTTCTTCCGGCTTTTTTCCCGTAGAATAAATTCCATTTATGAAGACACCATACATAAAGCTGTCTGCGTAATAAGCAGCCAGCCCGATGTAAATTATGGCAATCAAAATGATTGGTGTCAGGAAAAAAATACTCGTAAAAAGTAAAATCTTTCTTTTCATAAATATTATGCCCTACTTTGTCTCTTTAGTATATTATACATACAAATGAACTATGAATTAATTTTCTTTATTTGCTAAATCATCTGCATCAAATACTTCTTCAATCGGTGCACCTGCCGGCACCATTGGGAATACTTTGTCATCACTGTCAATGACAAATTCAATGACTGCAGGGGCATTTAATGAAATAGCCTTTTTAATCGCCGGCAGTACGTCTTCTTTCTTTGTCACTTTAAAAGCGGCACATCCAAGTCCTTCTGCAACCTTACAATAATCAACCTTGTCGCTCAGTATCGTTTGAGAATATCTTTTTTCGTAAAATAAAGTCTGCCACTGCCTCACCATTCCTAATACCTGATTATTAATAACCAATTGAATAATCGGAATGTTGTAACGGCTTGCTGTAGCAAGCTCATTCATATTCATACGAAAACATCCGTCACCGCCTACGTTCACGCAAATTTTATCGGGTCTTCCCATTTTCGCACCAATACAGGCACCAAGTCCATACCCCATTGTTCCAAGTCCGCCTGAAGATATAAAGGTTCTTGGCTTGGTATATTCATAAAATTGCGATGCCCACATTTGATGCTGCCCGACATCTGTTGTAACAACTGCTTTCCCTTCTGTGGCAAGATCAAGCTGTTCGATTACATATGGACAAGTCAGACCTTCCTCTTCATATTTTAAAGGAAATTTCTCTTTTAATTCTTTTATATAAGCAATCCACTCGGCATGATCCTGCTGCTTTAGCTGAGCATTTAATTTTGAAAGAATTTCTTTCAGATCACCGATAATAGAAGCGTCTGTCTTTATATTTTTATTTATTTCAGCCGCATCAATATCAATTTGAATAATATGGGCATGCTCGGCAAATTTCTTTGGATTGCCGATGACACGATCTGAAAATCTAGTACCGAGAGCAATTAGCAGATCACAATTGGCAACTCCCAGATTGGAAGTTTTTGTTCCATGCATCCCTATCATGCCGGTGTAAAGTTCATGCTTTCCACTAAAAGCACCTTTTGCCATTAATGTATCACATACCGGTGCATCAATCAGTTCTGCAAATGCTTTCACCTCATCCGAAGCGTCAGATAAGATTGCACCTCCGCCAAGGTATATAAATGGTTTTTTAGACTTTTTAATATATTCAATTACCCTGTTTAAATCATCTTTTGTATAGCAGGAACTTCTTTTAAATACTTCCGGAGTCTGCGGTGTATATTCACAAAGATTTGCCGTAACATCCTTTGTAATATCAACCAATACCGGTCCCGGTCTTCCGCTTTTTGCGATGTGAAAAGCCTTACGCAGAGTATCTGCCAATTCATTAATATCTTTTACAATATATCCATGCTTTGTAATCGGCATTGTTACACCGGCAATATCCACCTCTTGAAAAGAATCCTTTCCAAGTGCCGGTAATACAACATTGGCTGTAATTGCTACCATCGGAACGGAATCCATATATGCAGTTGCAATTCCGGTGACAAGATTCGTTGCTCCGGGGCCGCTTGTTGCCATACAGACACCAACTTTTCCGGTTGCCCTTGCATAACCGTCTGCTGCATGTGAGGCTCCTTGCTCGTGTGATGTCAAAATATGCTTGATTTCATTTTGATGCTTATAAAGAGCATCATATATATTTAAAATGGTTCCGCCCGGATAACCAAATACCGTATCGACTCCTTGTTCCTTTAAACATTCTATTACTATTTCAGAACCCGTTAATTGCATATCGTCCAATCCTTTCTTTCATTGGCATTTGCCAAATAAAATATGTGTTGGCAGTTTCTCTTTATTGCTGTCCCGGCACCTTTAAAATTGCACCCTCGTTACCGCTTGTCACTTGTTCGCGGTAACGCGCCAAATATCCCGTTGTTATTTGCGGCTCTTTTGGTACCCAGCTTGCTTTTCTTTTTGCCAGCTCTTCATCGGACACTTTAATATTTAACACATTATTGGGAATATCGATTGAAATAATATCCCCTTCTTCTACTAATGCGATGGGACCGCCCACAGCTGCTTCCGGCGAAACATGGCCGATGGATGCACCTCTGGAAGCTCCTGAAAAGCGTCCGTCTGTAATTAATGCAACCGAAGAGCCAAGGCCCATGCCTGCAATAGCAGAAGTCGGATTTAGCATTTCGCGCATACCCGGTCCGCCCTTTGGTCCTTCATAACGAATAACGACTACATCACCCGCAACAATTTGCTTGTTTTTAATCGCTTCTATCGCATCTTCCTCGCAGTCAAAAACTCTAGCAGGCCCTTCATGCACCATCATTTCAGGCACAACCGCAGAACGTTTTACAACACCGGAATCCGGTGCCAAATTTCCTTTTAAAATCGCAATTCCGCCGGTCTTGCTATATGGATCTTCAAGCGGGCGAATTACATTTGGATTCTTATTGACACTACCTGCAATATTTTCTCCGACTGTTTTCCCTGTAACAGTGAGTAAGTCGGTATATAATAAATCTTTCTTCGTAAGCTCCTTCATAACAGCATACACGCCGCCGGCTTCGTTTAAATCCTCCATATACGTAGGCCCTGCCGGTGCTAAGTGACACAGATTCGGAGTCTTAGCAGACAATTCATTCGCAATATCCAAGTTAAGCGCTACTCCTGCTTCATATGCAATTGCCGGCAGATGCAGCATAGAGTTCGTCGAGCAGCCGAGTGCCATATCAATGGTAAGTGCATTTAAAAATGCTTTATCCGTCATAATATCTTTTGGCTTAATATCATTTTTTACAAGCTCCATAATTTGCATTCCGGCATGCTTGGCAAGACGAATTCTTTCTGAATAAACAGCTGGGATTGTACCGTTCCCTTTTAATCCCATACCAAGTGCTTCCGTTAAGCAGTTCATTGAGTTTGCTGTGTACATACCGGAACAAGAACCGCATGTCGGACATGCTTTTTCTTCAAATTCGGATAATGTTTCCATATCCATTGTCCCTGCCGCAACGCTTCCGACTGCCTCAAACATCGAAGACAAACTTGTCTTTTCGCCTTTCACTCTGCCGGCCAGCATTGGTCCGCCGGAAACAAAAATAGTCGGGATATTTAATCTTGCCGCTGCCATTAATAAACCCGGTACATTTTTGTCACAGTTAGGTACCATTACAAGACCATCAAAACCATGTGCCATTGCCATACATTCGGTACTGTCCGCAATTAAATCTCTTGTCACGAGTGAATATTTCATACCGATATGTCCCATTGCAATACCGTCACAAACAGCAATTGCCGGAAAAACTACCGGAGTTCCCCCTGCCATCGCAACGCCCATTTTTACAGCATCTACGATTTTATCTAAATTCATATGTCCCGGTACAATTTCATTGTAAGAACTAACGATACCGATAAGCGGTCTTTGTCTTTCTTCTTCGGTGTAACCAAGTGCATTAAACAAACTTCTATGCGGTGCCTGCTGTACACCTTTTGTAACTCTATCACTTCTCATCTTAATTTCCTCCATAATTAATGTTATTCTATCATTATTTCAAATTCTTTCCGAAAGCAAATCTCCCATTTCGGAACATCCTGCCTGCGTGCATCCTTCCGACATAATATCCCCTGTACGGTATCCGTCTTTTAATACTTGCTTCACTGCATTTTCAATGGCATCTGCTTCTTTGTCGAGATCAAAAGAGTAGCGAAGCATCATCGCCGCACTGAGAATTGTCGCAATCGGATTTGCGATATTCTTTCCGGCAATATCAGGCGCTGAGCCATGGCTGGGCTCATATAAGCCAAATTTACTGTCATTCAGGCTTGCTGATGCTAACATTCCAATTGATCCTGTCACCATACTTGCCTCATCAGAGAGAATATCACCAAACATATTTTCCGTTAAAATCACATCAAATTGTGCAGGATCCCTCACTAACTGCATCGCGCAGTTATCAACGAGCATATGCTCTAAGACGACATCCGGATAATCTTTTGCAACCTCATTTACAACGGTCCGCCAAAGTCTTGAAGAATCTAATACATTTGCTTTATCAACACTTGTAACTTTCTTCTTCCTCTTTCTGGCAATGTCAAATCCTTTGACTGCGATCCTTTTAATTTCATTTTCATCATAACTTAATGTGTCAATTGCTTTTCTGACGCCATTTTCTTCGATAGTTTTTCTTTCTCCGAAATAGAGTCCGCCGGTTAATTCCCGCATAATCATTATATCAAAGCCCTGGCTGCTAATTTCTTCCTTTAACGGACAGGCTTTAGCAAGCTCGTTATAAAGGACTGCCGGTCTTAAATTTGCAAATAAATTCAGTGCCTTACGTATCGCTAAAAGTCCTGCCTCCGGTCTTAAATCCGGTGACAATTTATACCATGGAGAAGTATTCGTATCTCCGCCGATGGAACCCATTAATACAGCTTGTGAAGCTTTAGCCTGTGCGATTGCCTCATCTGTAAGCGGCCTTCCGTGTACATCAATGGAGGCACCTCCCATTAAAATGTTTGTATATGTAATCTCATGTCCGAATTTAGCTGCGGTCTTGTCCAAGACTTTTTTTGCTTCCGCCATAATTTCAGGTCCGATACCATCACCGGCAATACATCCAATATTTAAATTCATCTTTATTTTTCCTTCCCTGTCTTATTCTGTTTCATTTGTATACATTTTTATATACATTATATATAATATCGTAATTATGTTTAAATATCAACCGTTTTCATACCAAAACCACTTACTATAACTAAGCGATATAGTGGATATAAATCGTGGTTATTAGTTTTTTTTAATAAAAAAAGAGCAGCTTCTTTAACGAAATGCTGCTCTTTGTCTTTTAATTCATAATAAATTTAGTCCTCTGTATTTGGCTTTTCCACTTGTGCAATCGCAGATTTATTCATTGGAATACGGCAGTTTTTGTTATTGCCGAACTCAACAATTACAGTCCCATCTTCTTCGTCAACATCAATAATGACACCATAAAAGCCGCTTGTTGTCAAAACACTGTCACCAATTTCAAGCTTTGACAGCATTGCATTAACTTTTGCCTGTTCCTTTTTCTGCGGACGAATCATTACAAAATAAAAAAATGCAACGATACCAACTAAGTATACTATAATCACTATTCCTGACATACCACCAACATTTTGAGCTGCCTGGGCTGAATTTGCTGTACCTGATAAAAACATTCTTGTTTCCTCCAAATTTTCATAATTTATTTCACATTATACAAGGAACATCATACACAAAACTTGAAGCTTGTTCAAGCACTTTTTAAACTTTTAATAAATTTAAATTGATTCCGCACCGAGTGTCATCCTGTCTAACGTTTGTTTTTTATAAGCGGCAAATCTTCCCTCATCAAGAGCAAGGCGGATATCCTTCATCATATGATTGTAAAAATAAAGGTTGTGAAGGACGCAAAGGCGCATCCCCAGCATTTCCTTAGCCTTTAATAAGTGCCTGATATAAGCCCTTGAATAATGCCGGCATGCCGGACAATGGCAGCCTTCTTCTATCGGTCTTGCATCCAATTCATGTTTTGCGTTAAACAAATTGATTTTCCCATACTTTGTATAGAGATGTCCATGTCTTCCGTTTCTGGTTGGATAGACGCAGTCAAAGAAATCAACACCCCTCTCGACACCTTCTAAAATATTCGCCGGTGTCCCGACACCCATCAAATAAGTCGGCTTATAGGCCGGCAGATATGGTACTGTTTCTTCTAAAATATAGTACATTTCTTCATGGCTCTCGCCAACGGCCAGTCCGCCGACAGCATAGCCATCTAAATCAAACTCTGCTATCCGCTTTGCATGTTCTATTCTAATATCAGCAAAAATGGCACCTTGATTAATGCCAAAAAGCATTTGGTCTTTATTTAAAGTACTTTCTAAGCGATTCAGCCTTTTCATCTCTTCTTTGCATCGCTTAAGCCATCTCGTTGTACGGTCTACCGAATCCGCCACATACTTTCTGTCAGCTTTGCTCGATGGACATTCATCAAAAGCCATCGCAATTGTTGATGCTAAATTAGATTGAATCTGCATGCTCTCTTCCGGGCCCATGAATATCTTTCTGCCGTCAATATGAGAGTTAAAGTACACTCCCTCTTCTTTTATCTTGCGCATTTTAGCTAGTGAGAACACTTGAAATCCACCTGAATCAGTAAGAATCGGTTTGTCCCATACCATGAATTTATGAAGACCGCCCATTTGCTTAATCACTGCATCTCCCGGCCTTACATGCAGATGGTAGGTATTTGATAATTCTACCTGTGTGCCTATTTCCTCTAAGTCCTGCGTAGAAACTGCCCCCTTAATGGCGGCAGCTGTTCCTACATTCATAAAAACCGGAGTCTGAATCACACCGTGAACCGTTTGAAGCTGTCCTCGTTTGGCTCTTCCTTCCTGCTTTAACAATTTATACATAAATAATACCTAAATCCTTCTTTTGTTATAAGTCTTCCACAAATTCTTCTAATGTAATCCCTTGTTCGCTCATAATTGTTGCCGCTTCTTTGCCAACATAGCGAAAATGCCATGGTTCGTATTCAATCCCGGTTATGTATTCTTTTTCTTTTGGATATCTTAAAATAAAACCATATTCATAGCTGTGGGCAGCAAGCCATTTCCCAGCATCTGTTTCACCAAACCCCTCATTCAAAGAAGTATAGGTATTGCTGATAAAATCAATCGCAAGTCCGATTTGATGCTCGGAAGCACCCGGAACAGTTACGGTCTGCGATGTAATATAATAAGCTTCTAAATACGACTTCCCTTGTTTCATATACGCTTTAATTTTACGGTTAAATAATACCTTCTGTCGGTTTAAATCCCGATACGGAGAACAAATTGCCAAATTAACACCATCCGTCTTAGCCGCCTTCAGCATATCATATAAATCAGGAATAATCCGTTCATCACACTGCATTGAGCCGCGGATTGTCCCGAGTGTAAAGGTATAGTCATCCGGAATAGAATGATGCTTATTAATGAGGACAAGCCGCCAATCATCTTTATCCGGCTTATACCCCGCTGTTTCATTGGCACTGATGGAAGAAGCGTCTGCTCCCCCTTTTGCTTTTGACTGTGTATGTACAAAATGCTGATTCTCGTCTAAAATTTCATCAACGCTGAACCGTTCCTCTTCTTTTACATATTCGATATCATGGTTTTCATATCCTTCCATAACATCTTTATCTTCAAGCAGCTCTGTTATTTGCTCTTTTCTAACCGGCACTAGCTGTTCTGTTATATCATCATCACTACCCGGGGATTCTAAATCCCCAGCCGGTGCTAACGCTTTCTCATCTATGAATGCAAAGCTTGTACTTCCCATAAAAATGACCGCAAGACATACAATAGCCGTAAAACGTCTGACGTTGGCTTTACAATATTCTCCCACATAATAAAAAAGCAAATACATTGTTAACAAAACTAGGGAGACACATTTATAAAATTTATTCTTTTTACCTAAATTGACTAATTTAGCCGTAACTTTAATTTTCAATTTCCCAATCCCCAATCAAACCTGGATTTTAACTGAGTTCCCCACATTTCGACAAAATCCTATCATACTAATTTACTATAACATATTTTAGATATTTGTACAATTTTTTTATCCTAAAAATACTTTTTTCATTGTATCCTAAAATAAAGTCGGCTATAATGAGAAATACCGAAAATAAGAAAGGAAATTTTAGTTATGGCAGGTTCAAATTTGGGCAAACATTTTACAATACAAACTTGGGGTGAATCACACGGCAAAGCAATTGGCGTTGTGATTGATGGCTGTCCATCCGGTCTCACACTCAGCGAAAACGATATCCAGGTTTTATTAGACCGCAGAAAACCAGGGCAGAGTAAATACACAACTCCACGAAAGGAAGCAGACGAGGTTGAAATTTTATCAGGTACTTTTGAAGGTAAAACTACCGGAACACCGATTTCCCTCATTGTCAAAAATACTTCTGCGCGTTCGCAGGATTATTCAGAAATCGCCTCTTATTATAGACCCGGACATGCTGACCTTACCTTTGATGAAAAATATGGCTTTAGAGATTACCGCGGCGGCGGACGTTCCTCCGGCCGTGAAACCATCGGCAGGGTTGCCGCAGGTGCGATTGCAAAGAAACTTCTTTTAGAGCTTGGCATTGAAGTGATGGCATATACAAAAGCAATTGGTCCTATTTCTGTTAATATGGATAACTTTTGTAAAGAGTTCATCCTTTCTACTCCTACCGGCATGCCGGATTTGGAGGCATCTAAAAAGGCAGAGGAATACCTTGAAAATTGTATGCAGCAGACAGATTCAGCCGGCGGTATCATTGAATGTATTATTTCCGGTGCTCCTGCCGGTATCGGTGAGCCGGTATTTGATAAACTGGATGCTGATTTTGCCAAAGCACTGATGTCAATCGGCGCTGTAAAAGCCGTTGAAATCGGTGACGGTATCGCCGTATCCGCTGCAAAGGGCAGTGATAATAACGATGGCTATTACATAAAAGACGGCACCATTCAAAAGTCTTCGAATCATGCCGGCGGTATATTAGGCGGAATTAGTGATGGCTCGGATATTATAATGCGGGCACATATCAAACCAACTCCCTCTATTTTTAAAGAACAAAAGACTGTCACCAAGTCCCAAAAAGAAATTCCGGTCAATATAAAAGGACGTCATGATCCGATTATTGTTCCGCGGGCTGTTGTCGTAGTAGAAGCAATGGCGGCAATCACCTTGCTTGATGCTTTAACCCAGCATATGAGTTCTCGTCTTGATTATTTCAAAAAAATATATTAATTTTAATAAATGAAAAGACATCTTTCCATCATTATAAATTATGATGGCAGATGTCTTTTCGGCCGTGACAAATAAGTTTGCGGTTTATATTTATATAATAACACTACTTGTCCCCATTTGGCAATACATTAAATATAATACAGTTAGGTTTTTGTATTTTTATTTCTTTTCCGTTCATAACGAGCAGTCCCCGTTTTAAATCAACGGTAAAAAAAGTCATCGTATTAGATTCATGATTTAAAGATACCAAATGCCGGTTATCCGGAAATAGTGATACATCCTTTGGATAGTCTCCGCTGATTGGCAGACAGAAATTCTTTTTTAATTCTCCGTTTCTTAAATCAACATTGTAAATAATAACACTATTATCTCCGGCATTAGAGCTTAATAAATATTGATCATCCGTTGAAAAATTAAGCGCACTCGCCGCAGAACCCCCGGCATGATATTCGTTGAGCGTCGAAATCGTCTGTACCTTTGTAAATTCAGGAACATTTCCTAAATCCTTATATGTGTAAACGTCAATAAAATTTTTCAGCTCGTGGACAATATAAAGAAACTTGCCGTTTTTCGTCATCTTAAGATGCCGGGGCGCTGATTCTATTTCGCTGCGGATAATATCAACAGGCTTCAGCTGACCGTTTCGATGATCAAGAGTATAGATATTAACATGATCCAGTCCCAAATCTGCCGCCATTAAATATTTATTATCGCGAGTCATCTTGACACAATTGACATGAGGCCTGAAATTACGTTCCGCAATGCTGCCTAAACCTTTATGATAAACCTCATCTGTAATTTTACCGACTCCGCCATCTTCATTCAAACGTAACACTGTAATTTTGCCATCGTGATAACCTGCAACAAAGATAAATTTATTATCGAAATCAGTCGACAAATAACACCCCCTCATTCCGTTAATTCCGGCATGGTTAATGCTCTCTAAGTCTCCGTCCGGTAAAATTCGATATGCCTCAATACCAAAGTCCGTAATCGAATATAAATATTTCTTATTGTGCGAAAGTGTTATATAAGAAGAATTCGTTATTTCAACCTCTGCTTTTTCATGCAGACGTCCATTTTTCATATCTACGTCAAATATTTTTATCCCGTTACTATCTCCCATTGTATAGGTGGATACATAGGCAACACATCTTTCCTGCTTCATTCCGACCTCCTGTAATCCCTTTTCATTATTTTTCTTAATTATAGCATATCCAAATTATTTTGTTAATATTTTTATCATTTGTGAGCTCTGCTTTCTTGACTTTGTCCTTGACTGGCGTATAATATTGTTTAGCATTATTTTATAAATAATTGTCTGGAGGTTTGTATGGATATTGGCGGTAAAATTAAGGAACTTAGAGTACAAAAGGGACTGACACAGGAGGAACTGGCTGACCGGGCTGAGCTTTCCAAAGGCTTCATCTCGCAATTAGAGCGCGATCTCACTTCACCATCCATTACAACACTCGTTGATATTTTGCAATGTCTTGGTACCGACCTAAAAGACTTTTTTAACGAAGATACCGAAGAGCAAATTGTGTTCCATGAAGATGATTACTTTCAAAAAATTGATACTGAGCTTAAAAATAAAATCGAATGGATTATTCCCAATGCGCAAAAAAACGAAATGGAACCAATCCGTTTATCACTTGAAGCCTTTGGTTCTACTTATCCTGATAATCCACACGAGGGAGAGGAATTTGGCTATGTCCTTTCAGGCTCCATTGCAATCCATGTCGGTAAAAAAACATATCGTGCCAAAAAGGGCGAATCTTTTTATTTTACCCCTGCTTCGACTCATCATATTCAGGCCGGTAAAACCGGTGCATGTATTATTTGGGTATCCAGTCCGCCAAGTTTTTAGTACAAGGAGAGTTTACAATGACCCGTCATTTTCACTATACTATTTCTTTGGAAGAAGCCGGTACTTCTATTTATGTGTTTTTACAAAAACAGGGCTTTTCACGTCAAAATATAGTCGAGCTAAAAAAGGTTCCTAAAAGCATTCTAGTCAATCATGTTTGGAGTTATGTAAACTTCATTTTAAAGGAAGGTGATTTATTAGATATTCATGTAATTGAAAATAAAGCTTCCGAAAAAATTATCCCGATTGATCTCCCGCTTTCCATTTTGTATGAAGATGAGGATTTGCTCATTATAAATAAAGCCGCAAATATGCCTATTCATCCCTCTTTTCGTCATTACGGGGGTACGGTTGCCAATGCCGTTGCCTTTTACTATGCCAGTCAAAATATTCCTTATGTATTTCGCTGTATTAATCGTTTAGACCGTGATACGACCGGTCTGACAATGCTTGCTAAAAATATGGTGTCCGGCGGTATTCTCTCTACTATGGCAGCACAGCGTGTCATTACAAGAGAATATTATGCTATTGTTGATAATACCGACTCTTCTTTAACAGAAGGCATGGAACAAACAATCACGGCTCCGATTGCCCGCTGCGGTGAATCTATTATTACGAGAGAAGTAAACTTTGAGCACGGGGAACGAGCGGTGACTCATTTTAAGGTACTTTCCTGTATTCGTAATTATGCTCTGCTTTCGTTAAAATTAGAAACCGGACGTACTCATCAAATTCGCGTTCACATGAGCCATATCAAACACCCGCTTTTAGGTGATTCACTTTACGGCGGATGTACAACGCAAATAAAAAGGCAGGCCCTCCATTCACGCAGACTTTCCTTTGCTCATCCGATTACCAAAGAAAACCTTAGCTTTTGTGCGGCTCTGCCTGATGATATGCAGTCCTTAATTCCATTTACTATTTAACTGTTTTTAACGTATTTTTTCTGGAAATCCAACTTTCTTTTGAGCTTTACGCAATGTCTTTGTTGCAAAGTATTCTGCTTTCTGGGCATTTTCTTTTATTATTTCATCGATATAGGTTTTATCCTTCTGAAGCTGTGCAACACGTTCCTGCAGTGGTTTTAATACATCTACAACCGACTCTCCTACAGCTGCCTTAAAATCACCGTAGCCCTTTCCTGCAAATTCCTTTTCTACTTCTTCCGGTGTTATATTATGACATGTACTATAAATATCAATTAGGTTTTTAACTCCCGGCTGCTCTTCGCTATAGCGTACACAAGCTTCATTATCCGTAACCGCACGTTTAAACTTTCGCATAATTGTATCGGGATCGTCCATTAAGTAAATACTTCCGTTTAGATTTTCATCCGATTTGGACATTTTTTTAGCCGGATCCTGTAACGACATAATTTTGGCTCCCTGCTTACCGATAAACGGCTCCGGAATCGTAAATACATCTCCATAAATATTGTTAAATCTTTGTGCAATATCTCTTGTAATTTCAAGGTGCTGTAATTGATCTTTTCCTACCGGAACGACATCTGCCTGAAATAATAAAATATCTGCCGCCATTAAGACCGGATATGTATAAAGCCCGGCATTAATATTATCCGTATGCTTTGAGGCCTTATCTTTAAACTGTGTCATACGGTTTAATTCTCCCATATAAGTAAAGCAATTTAATATCCATGAAAGCTCTGCATGTCCGGAAACATGTGATTGATAATAGATACAGTTTTTCTTTGGATCAAGACCTGCGGCAATATATAAAATAAGAAGATTTCTTGCTCTTCTTCTCAGTTCCGCCGGATCTTGCCTGATTGTAATAGAATGTAAATCTACAACCGAATAAAAACATTCATATTCATCCGATAAACTTACCCAATTTTTTAATGCACCTAAATAATTTCCGAGTGTCAAATTACCAGTCGCCTGCATACCGCTAAAAAGTACTTTTTTATCATTCATCATAATTTTACTAAGTAATAACAGCTATGACTGTTATTACATCCTCCTTGTTCATAAATAAGAGTGTATCAAATGTCAATTCATACGTCAAGAAAAGGACACCTTCAAAATGACTATTTCGCCACCAGAAGATGCCCTTACTACACACTAATTATTTGACTGACAACCGCAAGAGCCTGCTCTTCCAGCCGCTTGTTCCTTTACGCCATAGAATGCTTCTTCCTCGACAAAACGTCTGATTGGTTCGCCGCATCCTGATTCTTCTCTGCCCCTTGATTGTCTTGACAGATCACAGTCTTCCAAAGGGGACATCGGCATAACTCTGCCGGTTCTGTTACCACAATCGCAATCGTTGTCGCAATCATTGTCACGTCTGCGTCCACGGCCATCATCGCAATCATTGTCACGTCTACAACCACGACGATTATCCCAGTCGCAGTCATGGTTACAGCCGCTGTTGCAGCCACATCCGTTTGCATTACCGCGGTTACCACAGCAGCAAAGCAATAATAAAATCCATATACAATTCATCTTTTTTCCACTCCTTTATAATGTAACATATGGAGTGATTTATAAATTGGTGCATGTTTCACTGTATAGAACTAAAGTGTTTTATTATCCTTTTTGAATACAGGTAAAAAAGTGTTTTTCTTTTTTAAAATATGATTTCTAATATAAGAAAAAGTTTTTTCTTCCCCCTGTTTGGCCAGCATTTTTAATAAGGTTTCCAGTTGTTCTGCTGTTTGAGCATGCAGCAGCAAGGGTGATTTTCCTTGAGTATAATATTGAAGCGGACAAGTAACATCATATTTATCTTTTAAATAGGTTTTTGACGCTGCAATCCTATCCATAAACATTTCAACAACATACCGTCTCGGCATTTGTGCCGGCTTCATACCGCCTTCGATTTCCTTCGTACTATAGTCAATCCAATATTCGTAATGATGTTTGTTTCTCCCCTTATGATGCAGCCACGCACTGGAATATCCAGTCACTTCCCGTTCAGCATTATTCGGGCTTCTATCACCTTGATAGTACTTAACTCCAATCAAAAACTCGGAAGGTGAAAATTTTGATAAATCATGCGTTATTCCCTGCCAATACAGCCCTACTTGAAAACATCCCTTCAGCACAAGCCTTTTATGATGCAATACTGTCAGTAAATGGCCCAGAAAATTATGAACTTTCATAAAACTATCCTACTTTCCAATTAAAATTAAAATCGTACGTGCCGGAACTTGTATTTTACTTTGCTTTTGGGGCAGCACCGGTACAAATTCTTCTGTATTTTTTCCGGTATTGATTAATACATACCATTTCTTATCACCGGAAAGCTTCGGCAGCGCAAATTCATGACTTTCCCAATGTAGATTATATGCCTGAAAGAAAAAATCGTCATCTGCACGTCTTGTTTTTTTTGCATAACAGCCACAATACATAATCCCTAAGTGCCTATTATAATTTTCAAATTGTGGATACCACGCCATCTCACCATGATAGGATAAATCGGGATAACCGCATGATATATAGTCCATGATTCTAAAAGGCTCTTCCTTGCTTAAAATCGGATGTGTTTTTCTCAATAATATTAACTGTTTGACAAAATTATATAAATTTTTATTCGTTTCTACCTGCTTCCAATTCAGCCATGTAATGGAATTATCCTGGCAATAGGGATTATTATTTCCGTCTGTTGAATTTCCAAATTCATCACCGCTTAATAACATTGGCGTCCCTTGGGAAAACATTAACATAATCCAAGCATTCTTTACTTGCTTCTGTCTGAGTTCTACCACTTGCTTTCGACGTGTTTTCCCTTCCACGCCGCAATTCCAGCTATAATTATAATCATTGCCATCATGATTTTTTTCATTATTTGCTTCATTGTGCTTTTTATCATAAGATACTAAATCCGCAAGTGTAAAGCCTTGATAATCAGCAATATAATTTACAACACCATACTTGATTGGATTTTCCCTGAAAACTTCTGCCACCTGCTTTAACATATCTTCATCACTTTTTAAAAACTTACGGGCAACATACATAAACCGTTCATGGCAAACTGCCATATTTTTAAATACCGGTCGTTCATCCCCGTTATAAAGACTGTTTAAATCTCTTGGTTCAACAATCATTTTTGTTTTACCAAGCAAAGGATCTTTTGCTAAAAATTCAGTTGGAATATGACTTCCCATTAACAAAAAGCCATCAATATGATATTCCATCACCCAAAATTTTAATATTTCATATTGCATACTCTGTGAAATATCATCGGTAAAATAAATACGCATTAAAACTTCAATGTCATTTTTGTGCATTTCTTTTACCATACTTTTACATTCTGTTATAACATCACCGCTATGGGCATATGCTGATTTCGGGGCAAAATAATTTCCTTTTTCAAAGCCCCAATAATTAATTTTATATTCCCATGTTTCTTGACTTTTTTCATAATATGGCTTAATTGCTTCATCCGGCTTCATATAATTTGAATTTTTTAAAATTTCATTAAATTCATATATCGGCATTAAGACAATGCCCGTTATACCTAGTTTTTTTAAATAAGGAATTTTTTCTGCAACGCCCAAAAAGCATCCTTTTCCAATCACTTTGGAAGAAGCATGCTTTGTAAAGCCCCTTACATGTAAACTATAAAATATACTTTCATGGTAAGGTTTTTCGAGTGGTTTATCATTCTCCCATTCAAAATCGTCTTTGGGAACAGCGCAAAGCAGGGCTTTATCACTTCGCTTATAATCGCCCCATTCTTCTCTGCCATAAATTAATCTTGCATAAGGATCTGAAATAATTTCTTCATCCTTATAAAATTGATAACGATATTCAGAAATATCAATTCCTTCTACTTTAATCGTATATAAGTTTCCACGTATAAACTTCTGTTGAAAGGGAATTTGAAACGAATTCTTACCCTCTTTATATAACAAGATTCCGCATTCCTTTTTGCCAAAACAAGGAACTGCAATATTAAAACCTTTGGGACAAATCGAAATACCAAGAGGATACGTCATTCCCATCTTTAATCTATATTCTGCCACGCTTATACCATTCTCCTGTATCGTATTTTCCCCATGTATACTAAAATAATACTCCCTAAATAATAACTTCTTAATATTCTTGTAAGCTAGATTATTGTATCACAATATTGGTCAAGAAACAATCTTAGGCAGTACTTTATTTACTTCGTCATGTATAATTATATCTGCTTTTTTGTCTGTAAAATGTTGATGTTTTGTTATTAAAATGAGCTTCTCACCGCGATAATAGCGCAGAGCATTTTTTACCATGCTGTCATATAAATTAGTTCCTAAAACAATGAGTACATCTGCTTTTATATAAGCATTTGCTGCTTTGGTTAATACATCATTTCGAATCATTTCACCAAATAAACGAACTCCCGGCCGCAAGGTGGCACCACATCCGTCGCAAATGGGAACGCCTTTTGAATTTTTCATATATGTTACGCCAAATATTTTATGGCACTTTGTACACCAATTTTCATGAATACCACCATAAAGTTCAATTACATTTGATACTCCTGCACTCCTTTCAAGTCCATAAATATTTCTGGTAACACATGCAAACATATTACCTCTTTCATCTAATCTTTTAATTGCGTCGATACATTCACTTTTGCTAATTGGCTGTGTCAATATTTCTTCTTTGTAAAACTCAAAGAACTTTTCTCTTTTAGCGCTGTAAAAGCCCGTTGAATATATTTCCTCCGGGCTATAATGATACTTGTCCTCGATACGATATGCTTGATTTTCATGTAAGAAATTCACTGCGCCGCATTCCATCGCAACTCCAATCCCTGTGAGGCAGACTATATTCTTGGATACCCCTACTATCTTTCGAATTTGATTAATTTTATCTTGTGTTGACACTAACATAAAATCACCTCTTTTCCCGTTTTTTACAAATTTCTGACATATGTATGCTTTATCCTAATTATATATGTTTATTGTAAGAATTTGTCAGACAATTGTCAACACATATACTGTATTTTATACAATTTTTTAGCATTTTTTATTAAATTACATGTTTCCAAAAATGTATTTCAATGCTACAATAGGTTTATCATAAACACATAAAGGAGACCATGCTATGAGCGAAAAAGAAAATGAAGATATTTATGATGAAGAAATGACGGTCACTCTCGAATTAGATGATGAAAGTGAAGTCGAATGTGCTATTATCGCAATTTTTCCTGTTGATGAGAACGATTATATCGCACTTCTTCCGCTTGATGAAAACGGTGAAAACGAAGACGGAGAAGTATGGCTTTACCGTTATTTAGAAGACGAATCAAATCCGGATGCCGAACCAACATTAGAGAGCATCGAGGAAGACGAGGAATATGAAAAAGTTGCTGAAGCTTTCGATCAGTTTCTTGATGATTCTGAGTTTGATGAAATTATTGATGAAGTATTGGACGGGGATAATTAACTTTCCCCGTTTTTTCCTTTTTTAGCAATTAATTCTTCCCAAAAGACAGATGCTTTGCTTGTCTCGCTGTTAACACAAGTCAGCACCAGTCTATCTTTTGCCCTTGTCATTGCTACATAAAACATCCTTCGCTCTTCTTCCAGAGCTTCTTCTGTAACCGCTTTATTATATGGCACGATTCCGCCGTTAATATATGGAAGGTAAACAGTTTTAAATTCAAGACCCTTGCTTCCGTGAAATGTCATTAACTGTACTTCGTTTTTAATTCCTGGTGTTTCATTTTTGGGAACAGCCACTTCAAAATTTATACTATAGTCTTCAATAAATTCTAAAAATTCTTTACAACTTATGAAATCCTTTGACCGATTTAACAATTCCTGCAACATTTCTTCATATTCCCTTTGCTTATCTAAATTACCTTCTGCTAACTGTTTTACATATCTTTCATATCCAATCCCTTTCAACACATAGGATATCGCGGCATAAGGGTCTAAGCTTTTTAACATACTTATATCAATCTCAAGCTTTTTTATATCTGCTGCTATCTTTTTCTTGCCAAAATAGTAGGAATATAATTCTGTAAAGAGCACCTCTTCTCCCCTTATTGCTTCTCTGCTAATATAACGAAGCGGCTTATTCATGAAACGGTAAAATTCTCCTCTCTTTTGTCTGACGTGCGCAAATCTAATATAAGCTAATATATCCTTCACAATAAAGTGCTCATAAAAGTTAGCTTGTCTTTCTTTTAACCTGAAAGGAATTTTCTCTGCAAAAAGCTTTTCTGCAATTGCCTGTACTTTATTGTTTGTTCGGCATAATACGGCAATACTTGAAAGGTCGTCTAATTGCTTTTTTAAGTCCTCAATAATAAATGTATGCTCTTCCTTTGTATCCATGCACTCTTTTAAAATTACTTCTCCCTCTTCTTCTAAAAGACGGCCGGTTTTAATATTTTTAGGAAACCTTACTTTGTTATTCCTAATAATTTTTACTGCAGATTGTACTATTTTATGCCTGCTGCGGTAATTAGTATTTAAAAGGATTTGCTTGGCATCAGAAAAATCAACCATAAACTTTTTCATATAAGCAGGATTTGAGCCTCTAAATGCATAAATTGCCTGATCATCATCGCCAACTACAAATAAATTTTTATGTTTATTGACAAGCAGCAAGATTGTATCATATTGTAGTTTATTAATATCTTGAAATTCGTCAATCAAAAGATAGGAAAAGCGGTTTTGCCAAAATGCTCTTGCATCCTTATCACTTCTTAAGTAACGGTAACACAAAAGCACCATATCATCAAAATCTAAGAGTTTTCTTTGAAATAAGGCCTTCTCGTATTCTTGAAAAATAGTATCAAACTGTGATTTGGGACATGACTTGCTCATATAATCATTAAGGTCACAGCCATTTGTTTTGATATTGCTGATTTCTCTTAAAAGCTGTTTTGTCAAAAAGGAAAAGTCCTCTTCCATAATTGGATGTAAATACAGTATTTCTTTTAAAATCTGTTTTTTTTGGGATTCTTTTATAATCGAAAAATTGAAATAGATTTCTGATGTTTTTAAAATCTGATAAAATATAGAATGGAATGTTCCAAAGATAATTTTATTTCCTTCGGGATGAAGCGAAATAGTCCGTTTGCGCATTTCGATGGCTGCCGCCCTTGTGAATGTAATAGTTAAAATTTTATTTGGATCTATGCTGCATTGGTTAATAAGATGAATGAGCCGATGAGTTAGTACAAATGTCTTGCCAGAGCCCGGACCTGCTAATACAATTGCAGGTCCTTTTTCATGTATTATCGCTCTTTTCTGGCTATCGTTCATCAAGTTATTAAGCATTTTCTAATAATGCAATGCCTTTCTTAATTCGTGCTATCGTTTCTTCTTTACCAAGCACCTCTAATATTTCCGTTGCACCAGCCGGTGTCATCTGTTTTCCGGATGCCGCTGTACGTATCGGCCACATTAGATATCCATTTTTATAACCCTTTTCATTCACAATTGTAACTAAACTTTTATAAAGTGCATCATTGCTATAGTCTGTCTGCTCCTCAAGTACCGGAAGAACTTCCTTTAAAACGGTTAATGAGCTTTCAGCGGTTGTCTTCATTTTTTTGTGAGTATACATTGCTATATCATATTCCGGCAGATCTTCAAAGAAATCAATTTGCTCCTTAATATCAGGAAAGACTTCTATTCTTGTTTTTACCATATTCGCAATTTTCTCAAAGTCGAGTTCCTTTGTAATCACTTGCTTTATATATGGCAATGCCCTTTCATAAAATGTATCAAAATCCATTGCCTTAATATACTCGCCATTCATCCATTTGAGCTTTGTAAAGTCAAAAACCGCAGGCGATTTTGACATCTGATGGTAATCAAATGACGCAATCAACTCTTCTAAAGTAAAAATCTCACGATTTTCTACCGGGCTCCATCCAAGCAGTGCAACAAAATTTACAATAGCCTCGGAAATAAATCCTTGCTCTAATAAGTCTTCATATGATGAATGTCCGGAGCGTTTGGAAAGCTTGTGATGTTCTTCATCTGTTATAAGCGGACAATGGACGTATACCGGTACTTCCCAGCCAAATGCTTCATAAAGCCGATTATATTTCGGGGAGGAAGAAAGGTATTCATTTCCTCTGACAACATGTGTAATTCCCATCAAATGATCATCAACAACATTGGCAAAATTATAAGTTGGATAGCCATCTGATTTTATTAAAATCATATCATCTAATTCCGTATTATCTACCGTAATATCCCCATAAATCTCATCTGAAAAGGTTGTTGTTCCTTCGGTCGGATTATTTTGACGAATAACATAAGGAATTCCTTCCGAAAGCTTAGCTTGTACTTCTTCTTTCGTAAGTGATAAGCAGTGCTTATCGTACCCGCTGCTAATCTCTTTACCCGCAACCTCTTTTGCTAAAGAGGAAAGCCTTTCTTTGTCACAAAAGCAATAATATGCTTCTTCTTTTTCAATTAATTCCTTTGCGTATTTTAAGTAAAGACCTTGTGCCTGCCTTTCACTTTGCACGTATGGACCGACACCGCCATCTTTATCCGGTCCCTCATCATGAACCAAACCGGTTTCCTTCAAAGTGTGATAAATAATTTCAACGGCACCTTCTACATATCTTTCCTGGTCAGTATCTTCAATCCTTAATATAAAATCGCCGCCTGTATGCTTTGATATCAAATATGCATATAACGCAGTTCTAAGATTACCCACATGCATACGTCCGGTTGGACTTGGGGCAAATCTTGTTCTTATTTTCTGCATCTTTTTTCCTCCACTAGTCTTCGTCTTTCCCTTTGTTTATATTTAAATCCGGCAATTGCTTTTTGGAAGCAGCCTTAAAAGCACCCACTTCTCTTGTTGCCATCGGAACCGCAATATTCGTACCGGCTCCTGCGACACATCCGCCGGGACAGGCCATTCCTTCGATTAAACAGCCGTTTTTCTTACCGGCTTTTGCCAGCATAAGCATTTTACGGCAGTCTGTCAGGCCTTCTGCATGTTCTATTTTTACTTCTACATCCGGGTAATATTCATGAATACATTCTTCTATTGCACTTGCAACGCCGCCGGCAACACCATAACCACGTCCGGCACCACTTGCATCATTGATTTCTTCACTGCCCTGAATTTCTTCTAAATCAATTTGCTTTGCTTCAAACATTCCGACAAGTTCTTCGAACGTAATAACAAAATCAACATCGGAGCGCACTGACTTTCTGGATGCTTCTAACTTTTTGGAAGCACAGGGACCGATAAATACAATCGCAGCATCGGGATGTTCTTCTTTGATGACCCGTGCGGTAGCTACCATCGGAGTCAGCTCATTGGAAATACTTTCAATCGTCTCGGGAAAGAATTTCTTAGCAAGAACAGACCATGACGGACAACAGGACGTCAGTAAAAATGGCAGCTCGCCGGTTGTTACTTTATGGACATAATGCTTAGCCTCAGCAACTGCTCCCATATCAGCACCGATTGCCGTTTCATATACATCATAAAATCCAAGTTCTTTTAAAGCCTTTTTAATGGTTCCGGGAACAATCGTTTTTCCAAACTGGCCGACAAAAGCAGGCGCTACCTGAGCAATGATTTTTTTGCCCGACTGCATCGCTTTAATTAACTGAAATATCTGTGATTTATCGGCAATCGCACCAAAAGGACACGCCACCATACATTGGCCGCACGATACACAGGTTTCATTTTCAATATAAGCTCTGCCCTTTTTTTCTGTTTTAATGGCATTTACTCCACACGCTGCCGCACAAGGACGAACCTGATGAGAGATTGCATCATACGGACAAACCGCTTTGCATTTACCACAGCGGATACACTTTTCCTGATCAATATAAGACTTGCCATTTACCATGGAAACTGCGCCTCTCGGACACACCTCATTACAAGGGTGGGCAAGACATCCCATACATTTATTTGATACTTCATAAAGATTTTCAGGACAGGAATTACATGCCGACGGAATAACCTGCATCAGAGGCGGCTCATAATATTTTTCATCAATATTACTTTCTTCAATGCCCTTTGTTAAGTGCTCCGGCACATTTTCCGGCCGTAAACTCATTCCCATTGCCAGTCTCAAACGTTCTCTCACGACTGCCCGCTCTCTATAAATACTTTCCCAGTAGTCGGTATTTTCCGTATTGACTATTTTGTAAGGTAACGCTTCCATATCATCTATTAAATGCTCTGAATAATAAGCCAGGCTTGCTACTTCCTTAAAAATCTGCCTTCTTATTTTTCTGACTTCTGTATCAATACCTCTCATTTTAAATCCTCCACTTATGTTAAGTCATTTGACTGGGTCATAGACATACCTATTGTGACATAAAAAGCACTCAAAATCAAGTTTTTCATTATAAATTGTTAATATTTTATCAATTTTTTTATTTATTTATCTACAAGAAATGCTATATTTTTGAAATAAAAACAACCAGACTTGTTTTGTCCGGTTGTTCTTATTTTATACGTTTTAAGTAACTTTAATAACACGTTAGAATATACTAACTAACTTCTTCTTTTCTTCTAAGTACTCTTCTTCGGTCAGAATACCATTATCCCGCAGAACTTTTAACTTTTTAATTTTCGTCTCAAATTCATTGATATCATTTGCCACACCTGAAAGTGCTACGGTATCATAACTGGCTGGTGCCGGCCTCGGAGCTGGCGCAGGAGCTGATGGGGTATGTACTGCCGCTGTGGGTACTGATCTCGGAATTGGTGCCGCCGCAGGTTTGGGCTGAGCTACAGAAACATGAATGTCAGAAGAAGTGGCAGTCGGTGTAATCTGAACTGCTGCTGCACTGAGTCCGTTAGATTGACGAATTCGTTCTGTCAAGGTCGCAGCCTTTTTCTTTGCGTCAAAAATTGCAGTTACTAATGTATCTACATCATCAAATCCGGGTAAAAAGCAATATCTTTTGTATTTAGCATTTTCGCCCGAATTGTTCTCAATCCCAATCATCAAAGTTTTTTTGCCTTGATAAGTGACCTGAGTACACTCTTTAACGTTCATTAAGTAATGTGACATATTATCTAAACGGGAGTTCAATCCTCTTGGGTTGTCACAAATTGCAACACGACCGCTAATACGCATATTAGAGATTGCAATTCTCAAATCTTCTGTCTTTTTAATTAACATCCCTTCCTTATAAGACCATTCTTTTTGATATAAAATCTTCTCAAGTCTGATACACTTGTTACAAACTTCGCCGGCGGATTCGCCTGAACAAATTAAACATTTCATAACCTGATCACTCCTAACATTTATAGTAATTCTTCAAGTAAATTAGAATATAAACATATTTCTCTAAATCTATCGTATCATATTTTGATTCTTTTGTAATGTCCTTTTCATCGCAATTCTGCACAATAATTCACTATCCAACTATTCACATTGCACAAAACCAATTTTGTTTTTCCCAAATAATAAGAAAAGTGCCCGAACGTGTTAAAAAAGATTTTTTAATTAAAAAATAAATATTTTTTTAATTTTCGAATTACGAATTTTTGTATTGATTCTAATATAAATTCGACAATTGCATATGCTATAAAAAAGGAGATTTATTTATGTTATATAAACGAGATATCGACAAAATTTCTAATACTGCACTACTTAAATGGCACTTACTAAAAACTGCTCCCTTAAAATATTTCCTCTATTCTATTATGGCAAGCTCTTTTATCATTATTACAATTGTCTTATCTAATGTAGTTGCCGCAGTATTGTATCCTACCTTTCCACAATTCGGCAGATTAATATCCTCACTTTTTTTTCCCACAGCTATTATTTTGATTGTATTTTTAGGCGGTGAGTTATTTACGAGCAATAATATGATTATGGCAGTTGGCTTTTTTGATAAAAAAGTTACCGGTCTTCAAATGTGCTTCGTATGGTTCGTAAGTTACGTTGGAAATTTTATCGGTGCCTTTATATTCAGCACTCTTTATGTGATAAGCGGCGCTTCTTCACAAGTCCTGACAGAATATTTAAATATAATTATGGCAGACAAGCTGCAAATAGATATTTGGGAGCTTATTGTCCGCGGTATTCTCTGCAATTTTCTTGTCTGTCTTGCGGTTTTAACAAATTTTCGCTTAAAATCAGAAAGTGGTAAATTTGCAATTATGTTTATGCTCATTACAACCTTTGTGATTGCCGGCTTCGAACATAGTATTGCAAATATGGGCACCTTTATAATAAGTTATTATTTACTGGGCGGTATCTCAATCCCTTTAATAGTAAAAAATTTAGTCTTTGTCACTATTGGCAATATAATTGGCGGAGCTTTTATGCTTGGTCTGCCAATTAAGCT
>CAYPIB010000032.1:6915-24365 GCA_964410675.1 uncultured Roseburia sp. | reverse complement strand
GTGGTAAATTAATTCTTGTTACGGCAATCAATCCGACGCCGGCAGGGGAAGGAAAAACAACAATCACCGTCGGACTAGGCGAGGCATTTGGAAAGCTTTCGAAAGATGCAGTCATTGCATTAAGAGAGCCTTCACTCGGGCCTTGTTTTGGCGTAAAAGGCGGTGCAGCAGGGGGCGGTTATGCGCAGGTTGTTCCAATGGAAGATTTAAATTTGCATTTCACCGGTGATTTCCATGCGATAACTTCTGCAAATAATCTTTTGGCAGCAATGCTTGATAACCATATACAGCAAGGAAATGAACTGAATATTGATACGAGGCAGATTGTGTGGAAACGATGCCTTGATATGAATGACCGGGCATTGAGAAATATTGTTGTTGGCCTTGGCAGCAAAATGGATGGTTTTGTTAGAGAGGATCACTTTGTCATTACCGTAGCTTCAGAAATAATGGCAATTCTTTGTTTGGCTGAAGACATGGAAGACTTAAAGAATCGCCTTAGCAAAATAATTGCAGCGTATACTGTAACAGGGGAAGCGGTTACAGCAAAGGATTTAAATGCAGTAGGGGCGATGGCTGCACTTTTAAAGGATGCAATGTTACCCAACTTAATTCAAACACTGGAACATACGCCGGCACTGATTCATGGCGGTCCATTTGCTAATATTGCTCATGGCTGCAATAGTGTAAGAGCGACAAAGGCAGCGCTGAAGATGGCGGATTACGTTATAACAGAAGCAGGCTTTGGTGCTGATCTGGGAGCGGAAAAATTTTTAAATATTAAATGTCGTCTATCCGGGCTTAAACCGGATGCGGTTGTCTTGGTTGCAACGGTAAGAGCGCTTAAATACAATGGGGGCATAAAAAAAGATCAGTTAAATACAGAAAATCTGGATGCACTTCGTAATGGAATCGGCAACCTGGAAAAGCACATTGAAAATCTTCAAAAATTTGGTGTGCCTGTCATTGTAACTTTAAATGCCTTTGTTAGTGATACCGATGCAGAAATTGCATTTGTAAAAAAATTCTGTGAAGATAGAAACTGTGAATTTGAAGTTGCCAAAGTATGGGAAAAGGGCGGCGATGGCGGTATTGATTTAGCCAAAAAGGTACTGTATACGTTAGAGACAAAAGAGAGTAAATTTAAGCCCATTTATGAAGATGAGCTTTCGTTAAAACAAAAAATAGAAGCGGTTTCCAAAGAAATCTATGGTGCCGACGGAGTGCAGTATGCGAAGAGTGCAGATGCACAATTAGCAAAATTAGAAACACTGGGATTTGGGAATTTGCCGGTTTGTATGGCAAAGACGCAATATTCTCTTTCGGATGATCCGAGCCTGCTTGGCAGGCCGAAGGATTTTAAGATTCAGGTTCGGGAAGTATATGTCTCGGCAGGTGCCGGCTTTGTTGTTGTACTAACAGGTGCGGTTATGACAATGCCGGGGCTGCCCAAAAAACCGGCAGCATTTTCAATCGATGTAGATGAAAATGGTGAAATATCAGGATTGTTTTAAAAATTGTATAAGAAAGGATTGGTATCATGACACAAATTATCGATGGAAAGCAAATTTCAGCACAGATTAAAGAAGAATTAAAGCAAAAGGTTGCGAACTTAAAAGAAGAGGGCAAGAAAATTACGCTTGCAGTTATACAGGTTGGCAGTGATCCTGCTTCCAGTGTTTATGTAAACAATAAAAAGAAAGCATGTGCATATGTAGGAATGGAATCGCTTGCTTACGAATTAAAGGAAGAAACATCAGAAGAGGAACTCCTTAAGCTGATTGATGAATTAAATAATAAGGAGGATGTACAAGGTATTTTAGTACAGCTTCCGGTACCCAAACATATGAATGAAGACAAGATTATAAAAGCGATTGATCCAAAAAAGGATGTCGATGGCTTTCATCCGCAAAGTGTTGGTGCATTATGTATCGGCCAAAAGGGTTTTGTATCATGTACACCAGCAGGCATAATTGAGCTGCTGAAGCGTTCCAATATTGAAATAGCCGGAAAAGAATGTGTTGTTATCGGAAGAAGCAATATTGTCGGTAAACCAATGGCTGTTTTAATGCTGAGGGAAAATGCAACGGTTACGATTGCCCATTCTAAAACAAAAGATTTAAAAGAGGTTTGCAAGAGGGCCGACATTTTAATTGTGGCGATTGGTAAGCCTAAAATGATTACGAGTGATTATATAAAAGAAGGTGCGGTTGTCATTGATGTGGGAATTCATCGAAACAAAGATAATAAGCTTTGCGGTGACGTGGATTATGACGATGCAGCTCCGCATTGCAGTGCTATCACACCGGTACCGGGTGGTGTTGGACCGATGACCATTGCGATGCTGATGAATAATTGCGTAGAGAGCGTTATGTAAATAATAGTAGAGGTGCAGTACTGTATGGAATGTCCATTTTGCGGCGGTCAAATGAAAGAAGGTCAGGTCTACTGTGAACATTGCGGAAAAGAAATTCAGCTTGTGCCTGTATATGAGCCGGAAATAGAAGCGAGTATTCAGGAAAGTCTTTCAGAACTAATCCAAGAGGTATCGGGTGAAATAGACAAAAGTTCATCTGATGATAATGCAGAAGAGTCAGACACTTTAGATGATAAAGCTGAGATTGAAGAACAAAGTGAACAGAATAAAAAAAGTCGATTCTGGCTTTTGTCAAAAATATCCAAGATGAAATATAGTAAATATATTTATGCAGGGATGATAATGGCAGGAGTTTTTATTTGTGTATTGCTTGTATGGGGTGTCAGCTTTACGATATGTTATAATTCTTATGAATATCAAATGAAGCAGGCGTCTGACCTTTATGAAAAGGGTACGCAGGAAGACTATAACAAAGCTTTTAAGTATGCCAGGCGGGCAACCCAAATTGCAGAAAATTCATCTGATGCCAAAATGCTTTTAGCCAACATTTGTATTACACTTGGAAATAAAGAGGAAGCACTAAATTTATTGGAGATGATTGTTTCGAATGATAGTTCTTATGTCAATGCATATAGCAAACTAATAGAGATTTATGAGGAACAGGAGAGATATGCAGAGATTAACCGAATTTTGAAACAATGTACCGATGAGTCAATTATTGAGCGCTTTCAGGAGTATGTGGCACTTCCTCCCGAATTTAGTGTTGAAGAAGGAGAATACGACAGTGTTATATCCTTGAAATTGTTATCGGGCAGTAATGGAATGGTTTATTATACCGTAGATAATTCGGTACCGGATGAAATGAGTATTCCTTATAGCGTGCCGATTCGATTAGAAAACGGAACCCATGAAATTTCTGCAATTTATATTAATAAGTACGGACAAAAAAGTCAGGTTGTCAGAAATGTATACACAATTAAGCTTGCTGCTCCTGCGGAGCCCGAGATTAGTGTGGAATCAGGTGATTACAGCAGTCCGGTTATGATCGAGGCTGATATTGTTGAAGGCGATGAAATGTATTATACAACAGACGGAAGCAATCCGACTCAAAACAGTACTCCATATATTGCGCCAATCCCAATGCCGCTCGGAAATAGTATTTTTAAATTTGTTATATATGATGAGGATGATATTGCCAGCAGAGTTGTTACAAGAGAATATACATTAGTGCTCGATACTGCTGTTACTGTAGATGAGGTTTATGCCATCTTAAAGCAGGCGCTAGTTATGAAGGGTGATATTATTGATTTTGAAGGGCATATGTCAAATATGGAGGGACTCAAGCAATATGAGTGTAACTCAGCATTCGTTCAGGAGGAACAGGTTTTTTACCTGATAACAGAATACTTAGCGGCTCCGGATGGTACAAGATCGAGAACCGGTAACGCATTTGCGTTAAATATATATACAAAGGAACTGTATCGGGCTTCAACAAATTATGAGGGATATTATCATGTATCGGCCTTTTAAATGGGCCGGGATTAGTTTTACAATTATGGAAAATGAATCAAATTCGAGAAAAAATGTTGCTATTTCTTGCATTTTCCGTTAATATTAGTAGGCGGTATATGTGAAATATGTCATATTTTAATATTATACAGCTATACAACTTAGGAGGCTTTACGATGTATCAGATTTTAAAAGCACAAGAACTAACTACAAATATTTACTTGTTTGAAGTAGAAGCAAAAAGAGTAGCAAAGACCTGTCAGCCGGGTCAATTTGTTATTGTCAGAGTAGGTGAGGAGGATGAAAGGATTCCACTCACGATCAGTGATTATAATAGAGAAAAAGGTACCGTTAGAATTGTTGTGCAGACAATCGGTGCCGGAACTATGAAAATGAGCAATTTAAAGGCCGGTGATAGTTTCAGGGATTTTGTCGGACCATTAGGCGAGCCTTCAGAATTTGTAAAAGAGGATCTAGAAGAACTTAAAAAGAAGAAAATTATCTTTGTTGCAGGCGGTGTGGGAACCGCACCGGTATATCCTCAGGTGAAGTGGCTTCACGAACAAGGTATTGAGGCAGATGTTATTATCGGGGCAAAAACAAAGGATTTATTAATATATGAAGAAGAAATGAGCAAGGTTGCCGGTAATGTATATATGACAACCGATGATGGCTCTTATGGAAGAAGCGGTATGGTTACACAGACATTAAAGGATCTTGTTGAAAAAGAAGGGAAGTCCTATGATATTTGTGTCGCAATCGGTCCGATGATTATGATGAAATTTGTCTGTCTTACGACAAAAGAATTAAATATAAAAACGATAGTTTCCATGAACCCCATTATGGTTGACGGCACCGGCATGTGCGGTGCATGCCGTCTCACTGTTGGCGGTGAAATTAAATTTGCATGTGTGGATGGACCGGAATTTGATGGCCATTTGGTAGACTTTGACCAAGCGATGAGGCGTCAGCAAATGTATGCGACTAAAGAAGGCAGAGATGTTCTGAAGCTTCAAGAAGGCGATACACACCATGGCGGATGTGGTAATTGCAATGACTAATAAAAGGAAATGATATAGTCAGGATAGAAAGGGACAAAGTAATGGATGTATTAAAGAAGGTACCGGTAAGAGAGCAGGAACCGGCCGTAAGAGCTAAAAATTTTGAAGAGGTATGTTTAGGATACAATAAAGAAGAGGCAATGTGTGAAGCAGAGAGATGTATTAACTGCAAAAATGCACAGTGTATCAAAGGCTGTCCGGTAGCAATTGATATTCCCAGATTTATTGAACAGGTAAAGGGTGGAAATATTGAAGAAGCATATCAGGTTATCAGTGAATCGTCTGCACTTCCGGCTGTATGCGGACGCGTATGTCCACAGGAGAGCCAGTGTGAAGGAAAATGTATCAGAGGTATTAAAGGAGAACCGGTTTCCATTGGTAAATTGGAACGATTTGTTGCGGATTGGGCAAAAGAAAATGATGTAAAACCAATCGGTGCAAAGGAAAAGAACGGAAAAAAGGTAGCAGTCATTGGTTCGGGTCCGGCAGGTCTTACCTGTGCCGGGGATTTGGCTAAACTAGGATATGACGTTACCATCTTTGAAGCTCTGCATGAAGCCGGCGGCGTACTAGTTTACGGCATTCCGGAGTTTCGTCTGCCAAAGGAAAAGGTAGTCAAAGAAGAAATTGATAATGTCGGAAAATCTACTACAATTGATGAACTGATGGATAAGGAAGGTTTTGATGCTGTATTCATTGGTTCAGGTGCCGGTTTGCCTAAATTTATGGGAATTCCGGGCGAACAGGCAAATGGTGTTTTTTCAGCAAATGAATATTTGACAAGAAGCAACTTAATGAAAGCATTTAATCCGAATTCACCAACACCAATTTGGCTTGGCAAAAAGGTTGCGGTTGTAGGCGGCGGTAATGTTGCAATGGATGCGGCAAGAACAGCTCTGCGGCTAGGGGCCGAGGTACACATTGTATACCGAAGAAGCGAAGAAGAACTACCGGCACGGGTGGAAGAGGTGCATCATGCGAAGGAAGAAGGAATTATCTTTGATCTTCTGACAAATCCGGTTGAAATTCTAGCAAATGAAGATGGATGGGTAAATGGAATTAAATGTGTGAGAATGGAACTTGGCGAGCCGGATCAGTCCGGCAGAAGACGTCCGGTTGTGATTGAAGGTTCCGAATTTACAATCGATGTCGATACGGTTATTATGTCACTTGGAACATCACCAAATCCACTCATTTCTGCGACAACAGAAGGACTCGAAATAAATAAGTGGAAATGTATTGTGGCAGATGAGGCAAACGGAAAGACAACAAAAGAAGGAGTTTATGCAGGTGGTGATGCAGTTACAGGTGCTGCTACTGTAATTTTAGCTATGGGCGCAGGAAAAGCTGCGGCAAATGGGATTCACGAATACTTGTCTAAATAGTTTTTACAAATTAAAATAAAAGACTGCAAGTTACAGTATAAGTAGCTTGCAGTTATTTTACATAAGTGTCAGGTAAAAAAGAGGGAGGAATAAAGTATGGTTCATCATATTGTATGCTGGAATTTTAAGGCGGGAATGTCTAAAGAAGAAAAGGAGGAAGCGGCAAAAATTATAAAAGAAAAATTGGAGGCAATTCAACCACTTATACCGGGAGCAATAGAAATACGTGTTATAATAGAAGGGCTTGCTTCAAGCAATCGTGAAATAGCACTTGTTTCTAAATTTGAAAGTACCAAGGCCTTAGAAGCATATCAGGTTTCAAAAGAACATGTTGAGGCAGGTGTTTATGTAAAATCGGTTGTTTGTGACAGAGCATGTTTTGATTATCGGGAAGGATAAAGGAGGGATTTAATATGGCATGGTGTCCGTTGTGCAAAAATGAATATAGGGAAGGCGTTGTGGAATGCAGTGAATGTCATGTGCCTTTAGTGAATGAGTTATCAGAAGGCAGGAGAGCAATCTACTTTGATACAGAGGAAAAGCTTGAAAAAATAATACTATTTTTTATAGCAAATGACATAAAAACGGCTTCGATTCATTATGATGAAAAAGAAGAAGTCAGTGAGCTTTACGTTTCCGAAGCAGATGCGGGCCGTGCAAAAAAAGTGCTGAATGTATTTATCAATGAAGAAGAGAAACAAGGGGATGGGGCACAGTGGAAAAGTGATGAGGAAACGATAAAAGACATTGTTCATCCAAAACAGCCGGCGGGTGCGTTTGTCAGCAAAAGAAATAAAGCAGAAGATCATAAATCCAGTGCATATGTTTTAATTTTTGTAGGTATCATTGGTATCGTTGCCCTTGTGTTAATAGAAAGCGGAATTATTCCCCTTTCTTTACCGGCAACAACAAAATATATGTCTTATTTTTTAATGGGAGCATTATTCCTTATTTTTCTTGTAATGGGTATTCTTTCTGTTAAGAGCTATAAAAAGCTTGCCGGTGAAGCAGCGACAGAAGAAAATGAGATTGAGAATGCCAGAAAGTGGTTAAGGGATACGATTACAAAGGATTATTTGCAAAATAAAATTGCAGAGAATGTAATAGAGCAGAATGAAGCAAATAATAAAGAAGAGACCATTTATTTTGTTCGAACCGAGTATATCGCAGAAGCAATCAGAAACCAATTTTCACATTTTGATGAAATTTTAGTAGAGCAGCTTGCTGACGATTACTATAGTGAAGTGTATGAATAGTTTTAGCGTAGTAAGAAATGGATAAAATATGAAAATTACAATCATCACAGTTGGGAAAATAAAGGAAAACTATTTCTTTAATTATAATGGAGATAATTTTAGAATATACAAAAAGGCTTTCTAAATACTGTAAGCTAAATGTCGTTGAAGTGGTTGATGAAAAGACAAAAGAAAATGCAAGTGAAGTGGAAAATGATTTGGTAAAAGAAAAAGAAGGAGAACGCATAGCAAGGCAGATTCACAAGGATGCATATGTAATTGCACTGTCAATTACAGGCAAAAAACTTAATTCTGTTGAGTTTTCTGAAAAGATTGAGAAACTTGGTGTCCAAGGTATCAGTCACATAATCTTTGTGATTGGAGGTTCTTTGGGTTTACATAACTGTATTTTAAAACGTGCGGATTATGAACTTAGTTTTTCCGATATGACGTTTCCACACCAATTAATGAGGGTCATTTTGCTGGAGCAGGTTTATCGCTCATATCGGATTATGAGTAATGAACCATATCATAAGTAGTTTTAAAAATAAAAATGGGAGAAAAAAATGGGAGAAAAAAGATTTGCATTATTAATTGACTCGGACAATATTTCCGCAAAATATGTGAAGAATATTTTGGACGAGTTAACACAATATGGTGTCGTTACACATAAAAGAATTTATGGTGATTGGACGAGAACGGAGGCATCTGCATGGAAAGATGTGCTGTTAAAAAATTCGATTCAGCCGATGCAGCAGTTTGCTTATACAAAAGGTAAAAATGCGACGGATACGTTTATGATTATTGATGCTATGGATATTTTATATTCAAATACAGTGGATGCTTTTTGCCTCGTCACAAGTGACAGTGACTTCACACGGTTAGCTTCGAGGCTTCGGGAAGCAGGAAAAATGGTCGTTGGTATGGGAGAGTTAAAGACTCCGGGAGCCTTTATTTCTGCATGTGATAAATTTACTTACTTAGGAAATATAAGCGGAGAATCTTTGTATGAAGAGGATTCAAAGGAAAATGGAAAGAAGGCAAAAGCCAACATTCACCGGCAAAAGGAAATTGAAAAAGCGATTTTAGCAATCTTGGATGAAAGAGAGAGTGTGGATGGCAAGACAAAAATAGATATTGGCGAAGTTGGAAGCCGTCTTGTCAAGCTTTATCCTGATTTTGATGTTAGAAATTACGGATATACTAAATTTTCCACCTTTTGTGAAGGCTTAAAGTCATTGAAGTTATATAAGACGGATAAAAGTATTTTATTATCGGCTGTGAATAAAGATGAGCAGGAGATATATGAAGTAATTCGGAAATTTATTGAAGATGCCGGGAATGATGGGATTGACCTTGGTACATTAGGGCAAAGGGTAAAGGAGCATGACAGCGGATTCAGCGTGAAAAAGTATGGTTTTTCTCAGTTTAAAAAATTTATACAGAGCATTCCGTCTTTAAAGATAGTAAGCAATAATGAAAAAAACAGCAATGTTGTTAAGATAAAATAATGGTATAAGAAAAGAGGTGTTTGTCTATGCGCATGTATGATTTGATAGTAAAGAAGCGAAATGGCCAGAACTTATGTGAGAAAGAAATTAATTTTTTTATAAACGGATATGTGAATGGAGAAATTCCTGATTATCAAGTGTCGGCACTGATGATGGCGATTTATTTTAAGGGAATGACAAACGAAGAAACACTTGCCCTTACAATGGCAATGGCACATAGCGGGGACATGCTCGATCTTTCTAAAATACATGGCATAAAAGTAGATAAACACAGTACCGGCGGAGTTGGTGACAAAACCTCTTTGGCTTTAGCACCCATGGTTGCCTCTCTTGGTGTTCCAATCGCAAAAATGAGCGGACGCGGACTTGGGCATACGGGCGGAACGATTGATAAACTGGAGAGTTTTGAAGGCTTTTCTACGGAGATTGCAACAGAACAATTTATCAAGCAGGTAAACGAGATTGGTATTTCGATTATGGGACAGACAGCGAAGCTTGCACCGGCGGATAAAAAGCTCTATGCTCTTCGGGATGTGACGGCAACGGTTGATCAGATGTCTTTAATAGCAAGTTCGGTTATGAGCAAAAAGCTTGCAGCAGGTGCGGATGCTATTGTCCTGGATATTAAGACCGGGAGCGGTGCCTTTATGAAAAAAGAAGCAGATGCTTTTTTGCTGGCCCGTGAAATGGTCGAAATTGGAACTGGAGCAGGCCGTAAGATGGTAGGGGTGATTACGAATATGGATGAACCTCTGGGCTTTGCGGTCGGAAATGCACTGGAAGTCATTGAGGCAATTCATACATTAAAAGGACAGGGACCGGAGGATTTTACGCAGTTATGCTTAACGCTTGGGTCTTATATGGTATATCAAGGCGGAAAAGCTAATACAGTAGAAGAAGCAAGAAAGAAGCTGGTTGAAAATATCAAAAACGGGAAAGCATTGGAAAAGCTGGCTCAATTTATAGAAGCACAAGGCGGGAATGCAAAGTGGGTATATGATACAGCTCATTTCAAAAAAACGGCCTATGAAGAACAGGTTTTATCTCCTGTGGGTGGTTATGTTTCAAAAATTGCATGTGATGAAATCGGAATGTGCTCCTTGTTGCTCGGCGGCGGCAGAGAAACAAAGGAAAGTGAAATTGATTTATCGGTTGGACTGGTACTTCATAAAAAGTGTACTGACAGTGTTAAAAAAGACGAAGCTCTTGCAACGATATATGGAAATGACCTAAGTAAAATAGCTGCTGCAAAGGAACGTTTTTTACAGGCCTACTCTTTTTCGAATCAGCCGGTTGAGAAACAAAGGCTTATCCGTGGAATTGTAGGGGAATAAGAGGTGTTTTTTATTCATACAATACTATATGAGTAAAAAACAATTTAAAATAACGAAAACTGCAAAACAACAAATGGTAGATTCCTTAAAATTACCGAAGGATTTAATTATGGGCTGTTCCATGTTGTCGGTTAACGGCTCAGAGGAGGCCTTTATAGAAAACTATAAAGGCATAATTGAATGCAGTACTTCCTCGATTATTCTTCAAACTAAGAGCTGTCGCATTCATTTTATGGGATGTGACCTTTCAGTAGATTATTACACGAATGAAGAAATGAAAATATCAGGAAAAATTAAGCAGATTTGTTTCTTTGAGTAGGAGGTTTCCATGCTTTCTTTTTTTCGTTTCTTAAGGGGTTATTTATGGATAAGGGTCTGTGGCTATTCCCCGGAGCGGTTTATGAATTTATGCTGTAATTATGGAATTTTATTATGGAATATTTCACCGGCAGGAAATAGCTACGAAATGTGTATAAGCCTTCCTGATTTTTACCGAATTCGTCCAATTGTACGAAAGACAGGCACTAATGTAAGTATAATGAAGAAATGCGGTTTCCCTTTCCGGGCAGCTAAATGGAAAAAACGAAAAATCTTTATCGGCGGCTGTGTGGCCTGCTTAGTTTCACTTATTGTTTTATCCGGATTTATTTGGAAGATTGAGTTAAACGGCAATCAAATGCTGACGGAGGATATGTTTGCTGATTTTCTCTTAAAAAATAAAGTGGAATGCGGCATGTCGCATCATGATATTGATATTGACAGTTTAGAAAAGGCACTGCGCAATGAATATAATTTTATAACGTGGACTTCCATGAAAATTGAAGGAACGAAATTAAGAGTTTATGTCAAAGAAAATTCAGCATATCCGGTTGCAGACAGAGAAAATCAGGAACTGTCGGAGAGTAATTTTAATCGAAATGAAAAGGGCGAACCAATTTATGATTTAGTTGCATCTAAAGATGGAATTGTCGAAAGTATTATAACAAGACATGGAACGCCGATGGTAGAAAAGGGCAGCGAGGTAAAGGCAGGAGATGTTTTGATTTCTGGGGCAATGCCAATTATTGGTGACCACGATATTATTGTGAATTATCGTTATTGTGGTGCCGATGGAGATATTATCTTAAAAACTGGTTATAATTATGATGATAAATTAGAATATAAATATGAAGAAAAACACTTTACAGGACAAGAAAAAAACACATATTTTATTACCTTTTTTCATATGACAGTACATTTTTTTAAAAAGCCGGATTCAAATAACTACACACTTTCGACAACAAGCAGTCAATTAAAACTGAATGAAGATTTTTATCTTCCGGTTTATTTTGGAACAAATAGCTATAAAGAATATGAGATTTATAAAAAAACTTATTCAAAAGATGTCGGTAAGGAACTGCTTAAGGAAAAATTAAATAAATTTTGTAATGATTTAGAAGAAAAAGGGGTACAAATAATTGGAAAAAGTGTTAAAATAGAGCAGGGAAATTCCTACATGAGAATGTTCGGTACAATAGAGGCATTTGAAGCAGCGGTAAAGAAAGCTTCTACACAGGAACAAGAAATACCAAATGAAACGGAAGGGATAACGGAATAAAAAGAGTATTATGGCAGAACAATTTTCAAGAATTTTAGAATTAGATATGCAGCATATGCAGAATATTTTTGGTCATCAGGACAGCTTTTTGAAAAAAATTGAAAAAGATCTGCATGTTGCGGTTGTGAATCGGGATGGAGCCTTAAAGATTATTGGCGAAGAAGCCTATGTAGATAAAGCATATAAATTATTGATAGAATTTTTACAAATATCGGAACGAGGAAATATGATAGAAGAACAAAATATTAATTATGCAATTGAAATGAGTTTGGAAAATACAGATGATGAGCTGCTGACAATGGATACGTCGATAATTTGTCATAGTGTGAGCGGAAAGCCGATAAAACCAAAGACAGTCGGACAAAAGAAATATGTTGAGGCAATGAAAAATAAAATGATTGTATTTGGCATCGGTCCTGCAGGTACCGGAAAAACATACTTAGCAATGGCAATGGCGATAACTGCATTTAAAAATGAAGAGGTGGGGCGGATTATTTTAACGAGGCCTGCGATTGAGGCCGGTGAAAAACTCGGTTTCCTGCCGGGGGATCTGCAGAGTAAAGTAGATCCGTATTTGCGTCCGCTTTATGATGCGCTGCACCAGATTATGGGAGCGGAAAGCTTTGCTAAAAATATGGAAAAGGGCTTGATTGAAGTGGCACCGTTAGCATATATGAGAGGCCGGACATTAGATAATGCTTATATTATTTTGGATGAAGCACAAAATACAACAGAAGCGCAAATGAAAATGTTTTTGACCAGAATTGGCTTTGGCTCAAAAGTAGTTGTGACTGGTGACAGTACCCAGAAGGATTTGCCAAGCGGGACAAGATCTGGGCTTGATATTGCTTTAAAGGTTTTAAACAGAGTAGAGGATATTGGGTTTTGTCAGCTAACGAGTAAGGATGTTGTCCGTCATCCGCTTGTACAGAAAATTGTAAAAGCATACGAAGAATATGAAAACAAACTAAAGGGAAAAGAACAGAGGGAGCAGAGGTTTAAATCTAACCGTAAGCGATAGGAAAATACTTTGGATAAGAAACAAAATTATAAAATAAAAAATTATGCTATTTATATAGTAATTGTATTCATCAGTTTGACTTTTACATTTGTTAGTTGTTATGTGCTTTTAAAACCGATGGAAGAGCTGATTAGAAATATGCTTGTTACAGTAACTTTTAGTATGATTATTGTATTGTCATTAGCATCCGGGAAAAAAAACAGTTTATTATTTGATAATTTCAATTATTTGGGAAGATTTCTATTTAGTTTTCTTCTCGGATTTTGTTTTGTCATTATATCTTATTTTATACCGGTAAAGGTATGGCCGATTCTTTTACTTGCAGTTATATTAGCATTGACGAGTAATGCAGTAACCGGTATGCTGTCTTATCTCTTTTTTATCTTTATTGCCTGCTATTTTAAGGATGCCAGTGCCTATGTGTTTTTCATGTGCGTATTTATCGGTGTCGCAGGAATTGCTTTCTTTCAAACGCTGGATAAAGATTATTTTATAAGCGGTCCTCTCTTTGGATCATTGGCAGTTCTTTTTGCCGGGGAGACCGGATTCCTTATTATGTTTGAAAATAGTAGAATTAGTCTTGACACGTTTGTATTACCGATGGTCAATGTGTTTGTGACTTTGCTGTTTCTACTTTTATTCCTTCTTTATTATAGTAAGAGTGTTGTACATAAATATAGAGATAAGTACCAACAGATCAATGATCAGGATTTTAGTCTGCTGAATGAACTAAAGCAGAAAAATGAGAAAGAATATTATCATGCAATTCACACGGCATATTTATGTGATAAAGTGGCAAGAAAAATAGGTGCCGATAATTATTTGGCAAAGGCAGGCGGGTATTATCATAAAATAGGTATTTTAAGAGGTGAGTCTGAGTCTGTTCTTGAGCACACGATTAAAATTACCGAGGAAAACAAATTTCCGCCGATGCTTTTAGAGCTTTTCTATGAATTTGGGGACAAGCATACAACCGTAAAGAAAAAGGAGACAGCAATTGTTATTTTAGCGGATGCGGTCATTTCCTCCATTACTTTTTTAATGGCAAAGGATAATAAAGCAGTTATCCAATACGAACAAATAATAGATATTGTCTTTAAACAAAAAATGACCGGAAATCTATTTGCAGAATGCGAGCTTACACTAAAAGAATTGAATCAAATCAGAAATATATTAATAGGAGAAAAATTGTATTATGACTTTTTACGTTGAGAAGGAAGTAGAGGATCAATTTGATTTTTCCCTCGAACAAGTAATAAAAAAGGTTTGTGAAAAAGTGCTGGCATTAGAAAACTGCCCATATGAGGCAGAAGTGAATGTACTTTTAACAAATGAGGATGGTATTCGAGCATATAATTTAGAGTACAGGCAAGTGGATGCGCCAACTGATGTATTGTCATTTCCTAACGTAGATTATGAAACAGCAGCAGATTTTTCCTTGATTGAACAAAACTGGGCCAGTTACTGCAACCCTGATACGGACGAACTATACTTAGGAGATATTATACTTTGCAATGAAAAAATAGTATCTCAGGCAATTGAGTACGGTCATAGTAATTTGCGTGAATTTGCTTTTCTTATTGCGCATAGTATGCTACACTTATTAGGGTATGACCATATGACAGCTTTCGAAGAGAAGGTAATGATTGAAAAACAAGAAAAAATTTTAGGAGAGCTTGGAATTTTACGTTAATTTTACCAAGCAGAGAACAACATGAAAAACAAAGTACTAATACTTATGCTTGCGGCAGCCATAGTTACTTGCTTTAGCGGCTGCAGTAAAAATGACATAGCAAAAGCTGAGAGTCAATCAAATAAAAATGTTCCAGCTGAGATGGCAATAGAGAGAGAGTATAATGACAAAGGACAAGTCAGAAGTTTCTTAACCGGACAGTGGGTTGATAAAGATATTGGTGAAAGAAGACCTATAGCTGTTATGCTTAGTAATATTAAAAAAGCCAATCCGATGAGCGGCGTAAGCAAAGCAGATGTTCTTTATGAAGCACCTGTAGAAGGTGAAATTACCCGTATGATGGGGATATTTGAAGATTATGATGGTTTAGATAAAATCGGTTCAGTAAGAAGCTGCAGAGAATATTTCCTGTTTTGGGCACTTGAGTTTGATGCCGTGTACTGTCATTATGGACAATCCTCTTATGCGGTGGAATATTTAGAACGAGATTATGCAGATAACTTATCCGGACTTGCGGCAATCGGAGGCACAGTTTTTTATCGGACAGATGATAGACCTGCTCCGCATAATGCTTATGCAAGTGCAAAAGGTATTGCAGAAGGAATTAAAAAGCTAAAATACCGTAAGAATTATAATAAAGATTATAACGGTAAATTTAAATTTGCCAAAGATCAGTCATTAGTGTCTTTGGAACCGAAAAAAATTACATATATTAAGCCTGGATATAATACTAATAAACCGTGGTTTGAATACAATGAAAATGATAAAAAATATTACCGTTTTCAGTTTAATGCGCCGCATATTGATGATATGAACGATGAACAGTTAAGTTTTACGAATGTGATTATTCAATATGCTGACTGGGAGAATCGGGGTGATACTGAATATTTAGCCTTTGACTGTCATAGTGAGGGATATGCACTAATCTTTACGAATGGTACCGTATGTGAGTCGCATTGGATCAGAGAAGGAGACCAGGATAATGGTGAAATTCATTATTATGATCTTGGCCTGGAAAATGAAATTGTTTTAAATCAAGGCAAAACGATGGTTTGCGTTGTGAAAGATATGATCAACAATAAAATGAATACAAATGTAGAATTTCGTTAAGGAATAAAGAGTACATATATGGGTGAAAAAAGAAAACAAAGTAGTAATTTCATAGTAAGCGGCGGTCTTGTATCAGCTTTTAGCATTGTAATCTTGCTGCTGATGTATATAAGGCAGATTCCGCTGACAAATTTTATATTGGATGAAGGAAATGGAATATATGCCTGTGTGTATGAGTTGTTTATGGTATTTGTTCTAATTGGTTCTTACAGCCTTCCGCTTGCGATTTCAAAAATGGTCGCAGTCAGAATCAACAGAGGACAGTACAAAAACGCAGGCAGAGTTATAAAAACAGGGATGCTTGCAGCAATTATTTTTGGAATTGCGGTGACTCTTCTTACGATGGTACTTAGCGGATTTTTAACAAAAACAATCATGCTTGTAGATTTTGCAAAGTTTGCATTTATGTGTTTAATCCCTGCGCTTACATTCGTAATGATGTCATCTGTGTTACAGGGATATTTCCAAGGGCAGGGAACAATGATGCCAACCTGTACTTCAAAACTAATCGGACAGATGATACAATTTGTAATGTGTCTTATTTTTGCATCCGGCATGGCTGACTATGGCAAAAAAGCAGGAGTTGTTTTAAATGAAAATTCTTATCAGTCAGCATTTGGTGTAAGCGGTGCTGCAATTGGTATATTGTTAGGCGAAATCTTTACTTTCGTATTTTTGATTTTGTTATATTGTGTTTATAGTAAAAAGGTTAAAAAGCAATCGCTTTTAGATAATACAAAGAATTTAGAAAATATGGGCAGTTTGCTTCGTGTTCTTATAGTGGCAGTACTTCCATTTCTCGTAAATACGCTTGTGATGAGACTTAATCTGCTGATAAATCAGCGCATCTTTAATGGCTATATGGTTGGAAAAGGGCAATCTCAAACTATGCTGACTGAGTTTGGTATTTACTATGGAAAATATCACATCCTAATGCAGATTCCATTAGTATTTCTACTTATACTTGCCCTTAATTTTAGAACGGTTTATGCCAAGTTAGCAGCAAGAGGAAATTCTGCACAGTTAAGCAGAGCTTTCCGCGATGGCGCAATGCAGACATTGGTTTTTGGAGCCATTGCTTCCCTCATCTTTACGTTTGCGGGTGGAATGATTGTGGAGATTCTTTATAAGGGCGATTCTGTTATTGCCAGTAAAATGCTTCGGATCGGAAGCTTTGCAATCCTGCTTTACGGAATGGCATTTTTTACAAGTGCTGCCTTACATGCACGTGAAAAGATGTGGGCAAATTCAATCGGAATAGGCATTGCCCTTGTTTTACAGGCTATTCTGCTGAAGGTGCTTCTCGTAACGACAGACCTTGGCGTGCAGAGCTTAGTTGTTGTAAATCTTGTATTTCCGCTTTTGATTATAGGTTTTAATACACTTATGTTAAAAAAATATTTTGAATAAAATAAAAAATTAAGCTGATACTATATAAAAAGGAGTTTTTCGGATGAAACATTTATATAGGTTCAGCTTAATTTTAAATATCGGTTTAGTTGGCTTTATGGGCTATTCTTATGCCAAGGATTTTTTCTATCCTGAAATAGAGCAGATTGAGACAACTCCGCAAATAAATAATATTACGGTAGTAGCCGGTTCTGACGATGATATTGC
>CAYPIB010000032.1:0-6815 GCA_964410675.1 uncultured Roseburia sp. | reverse complement strand
GCACAAATACAAAGGAATTAAAAGCTGCAGATCAAGAGAATATAACAGTCAGCAGTACAGAGAACAAGACTACCTGTGATACTGTTTTTGAAGTTGAAACGTTTAATCAGCAGACAAATGAGACAGAATTGACAGAAGAAACAATACCGGAACAGTATATTGGGAAAACACGCAAGGAATTAGAGGGCATTATTTCTTCTTATTCAGAGTCCCCTTCTTTATCAGATTTGGAAAAGGGATTCGCAAGTATGGAGCTTAAGAATTTTTCACCGGAAAAAATAGTAGTAACAAAAAACTATTATGCACGGTTAAAAAATGAGAATTTTTATCTGATGGTTGAAAATGAATATGTAAATGTATATTATAATGATTTAAAAACAGTTTATTTATATACGGATATTAAGCTATCACAGCTGCCTGAATCCATTCAGCAGGAAATTATGGACAAAAAGCTAATAAAAACAGAAGAAGAACTTTATAATTTTCTTGAGTCTTATTCCAGTTAATGTTATTATAAAAGTTATGAAGAAAATAGTGATTATTGGCGGCGGAGCTGCCGGAATGTTTGCTGCAATTACAGCTGCAAAATCAGGAAATAAAGTAGTCTTGCTTGAACATACGGAGCACATTGGTAAAAAGCTTCTGGCTACCGGAAATGGAAAGTGCAATTTCACAAATTTAAAGATAGAGCCGGGTGATTATCGTGGGAATCACCCGTCTTTTGTGAGTTCTATTTTAAATAGATGTCCTGCTTCTAAAACAATTGCAATGTTTGAAGACATGGGACTGATATGGAAACAAGTAAACGGCTTAGTTTATCCCTTTAGCGGTCAGGCCGCTACTATATTAGAGCTGCTTCGAAGAGAGCTTATATTATCAAACATTGAGGTTCAAACAGAAGTAAAAATCAGTCATATTGTTAGCTTAAATAGGAAAGACGTAAACGAAAGATACCGAATTAAAATTGAGACATCGAAAGGCACAATAAAAGCGGACCGTGTCATTTTGGCCTGTGGAAGCAAGGCATATCCGAAAACCGGTTCCGATGGGTCGGGATACAAGCTTGCAGAGAAGCTGGGGCATACAATTATAAAACCCCTGCCGTCACTTGTTCAATTAAAAGCAAAAGGAAAATATTTTAAGGAAATTGCCGGAGTCCGTTCGGAATGCGAATTGCGGCTTTACATACAAGCGCAGGAAGGAATGCCCAAAATGGCAGCGAGTGACCGCGGTGAAGTGCAGTTTACAGATTACGGAATATCGGGCATCCCTACGTTTCAAATAAGCCGCTATGCAGTACGTGCTTTAGAAGAAAAAAAAGAAGCAGTTGTTAGATGCGATTTTATTCCAATGATAACGGAAGAGGAATTAATTCAATATTTTGTTAGGAAAATACAAAAGTCAAACAATCTTTCAATGGAAGTATTGATGCTTGGTCTGTTAAATAAAAAACTAAATTATGCCCTGTTAAAGGCAATGGGGTATTCTGTTTCTATGTCAGCAAAGGAATTATCAAAAAAACAAATCAAAAGTATAGGCAGACAAATAAAAAATTGGGATATAACATTAAGTGGTTATCAATCTTTTGAGCAGGGACAAATTTGTCAAGGCGGGGTTGATACAAGTGAATTGACAGAGAATATGGAATCCAGGAAGCATAAGGGAATATTTTTTGCCGGAGAAATTGTTGATATTGATGGACCGTGCGGCGGCTACAATCTTCAATGGGCATGGTCTTCCGGATATGTAGCGGCAATCAGTGCGGGTGAGGATACAAAGAATGATTAAATTGAATCAAATAAAAATGCCTTTGAATTATAAGGAAGAAGATATAAAGAAGAAAATTTGCAGGCTTATAAAAATAAAAGAACAGGATATAAAAAAGGTTCAAGTCGTAAAGGAATCATTAGATGCCAGAAAAAAACCTGATTTATATTATGTTCTTACTGTGGAGGCAGAGCTTTTTCAGGAAGAGAAATTTCTTTTGAAATATAAAGGAAAAGATGCCATTAAAATAGATAAAAAAGCATATCAATTCCCTGGGTCCGGCAAGGTAATGAAAAAAGACCGCCCGCTTATTATTGGTGCCGGTCCGGCAGGCTTATTTTGTGGGTATTACTTAGCGGTGCAGGGATATAAACCGATTTTACTTGAAAGAGGCAAGGATGTACAGAGCCGTTTGCGGGATGTTGAAGCATTTTGGCAGGGCGGTGGGCTGCTTCCTGATTCAAATGTACAGTTTGGAGAAGGCGGAGCCGGAACTTTTTCTGACGGTAAATTAAATACAATGATAAAAGATAAAAGCGGCAGAAACCATGAAATATTAAAGACGTTTGTAGAGATGGGGGCGCCGGCTGAAATTTTATATAAAAACAAACCGCATATAGGAACAGATATACTCATTCATGTTGTTGAAAATATTAGAAACGCAATTATTGAATATGGCGGAGAAGTGCATTTTGAAAGTAAGGTGGAAGAACTTCTTTTAAAAGAGGAATATTCACAAAAAAGAGTATGTGGTGTTCGGCTTGAAAACGGTGAAGACAAACTGAGTGAAACGGTAATTCTTGCAGTCGGACATAGTGCCAGAGACACCTTTTTTATGCTGCATGAGAAGCATATTCCAATGGAACCAAAAGCTTTTGCGGTTGGGATGCGGGTAGAGCATTTACAGAGTATGATAAATGAGGAACAGTTGGCAATGGCTAATTTGGATGGCACCGGAATCAAAGCTGCAGACTATAAATTAACAGCACAGACAGCATCAGGCAGGGGCGTCTATTCATTTTGTATGTGTCCGGGCGGATATGTAGTTGATGCATCATCGGAGACAGGGCATCTTGTCGTTAACGGCATGAGCTACAGCGGCAGGAATGGCATCAACAGTAACAGTGCGATTGTAATGACGGTAACTCCAGAGGATTTTCCGGATCAAACCGTTCTTGGCGGAATCGCTTTTCAAAGAAATCTTGAAAAGAAAGCTTATAAAGCAGGCGGAGGAAAAGTTCCCTATCAGCGTTATGAGGATTTTATTGAAAATAGAGCAACTACTTCTTTTGGAGGTGTAGAGCCAAGCCTAAAGGGGAATTACAAAGAGGCGAATCTTCGGTCAATTCTTCCAGAAAGCTTAAATGAAGCTTTTATTGAAGGAATGGAGCAGTTTCAAAAGAAAATCAAAGGATTTGCACATAAGGATACGCTGCTTGCGGGAGTAGAGGCGAGAACCTCGTCACCGGTCAGGATATTAAGAGATGAAAATTTCCAATCCGCTGTTTTAGGACTCTATCCATGCGGGGAAGGTGCCGGGTATGCCGGTGGTATTACATCGGCAGCCGTAGATGGACTTAAAATAGCAGAGGCAGTTGCTTCTAAATATGCACCATTTTGTAATACTCAAACATCAGGAGGAAGTAAATCATGAATATTCGTGAAACTTTAAAGGATAAAAAGAGAATTGTAGTAAAAATCGGTTCATCGTCATTGCATCATAAGGAAACTGGAGATTTAGATTATATTAAGTTAGAAGTTTTAGTAAGAGAGCTTTGCAATTTAAAGAATCAAGGCAAGGATGTTGTACTCGTTACTTCGGGTGCCATTGCAGTTGGAAAAAAGGCAGTTAATATTCCGGATGATGATAATTCTATTGCAGTCAAGCAGGCCTGTGCAGCAATAGGTCAAGCAAGACTGATGATGACATACCAAAAGATTTTTGCTGAGTACAATCAGGTTGCGGCACAAATTCTGATGACCAAATATACCATTGTAGATAACTTAAACCGTTTTAATGCTCATAATACCTTTACTGAGCTGTTAAGGCTCGGAGCAATACCAATTGTAAATGAAAACGATACGATTGCAACATATGAAATTGAGTTTGGTGATAATGATACTCTTTCAGCCATTGTGGCGGCATTAATTGATGCTGATTTGTTGTTACTCTTATCGGACATTGACGGACTTTACACCGATGATCCGAATAAAAATCCAGACGCAAAATTTATTGAAGAGGTACATACGATTGACGAAGATTTATTGAGCATGGGAAAAGCAAGTACAGGGAGCAATGTTGGTACGGGTGGAATGAATACAAAGCTGACAGCTGCTAAAATTGCGACTAGTTCAGGTGCAGATATGATCATTGCAAATAGTGAAGATATTCGTATTATTCATCGAATCATGGACGGACGTAATTATGGAACTATTTTTAAAGCAAATAAAGATGAAAACTTCTTTATTGCTGATTATTTGAACTTGAATTAAACACAAAAATTTGAAATAATAGAAAGTGATCAGTAACTATGATAGAAGATAAAATTAAAAGGATTAATGAACTTTATAAAAAATCTAAGGCTGAGGGTCTTACAAAAGACGAGCTAAAAGAACAGGCAATTTTACGGCAGGAATATGTGGCCAATGTACGTGCTGATTTAAGAGGACAGCTGAACAATATTTCGATTCAAAATGAGGATGGGACAATTGTCGATTTAAATAAAAAACCCCACTAATCATCGTCAGAAAATGGAGCAGGACATGATAAATACACATAAAAAGCAATTACGGACTGCAAAGCTAAATAAAAGAAATTCACTCTCCAAGGAAGAAAATCTCACTTGCAGCCATGCTATTATGGAAAAAGTAGTATCACATTATGATTTTTCACACGCAGCTGAGCTGCTTGTTTATGTGAACCTTGGCAGTGAAGTAAATACTAGGGGCATTATTTCATATGGGTTAATGCTTGGAAAAAGAATATATTGTCCGAAAGTGTTAGAAGATGGTAAAATGGAGTTCTATGAGATTCATTCCCTTCGGGAATTAGAAGCAGGCTGTCAAGGAATTTTAGAGCCGAAAGGATTAGAGGAACGGAAATGGCAGGCTGAGGAAGCGAACGCCTTAATGATTCTGCCGGGAGTAGCTTTTGATAAAAAAGGACACCGGATTGGATATGGCGGAGGTTATTATGATCGTTTTTTAGAGAATAGCAAATTTTCCGGAATTAAGATGGCTCTAGCCTATTCTTTTCAAGTGGAAGATGAAATTCCTATTGAGGTACATGATGAAACGGTGGATTTAATTATAACGGAAAATGAAATATATCTTTGTGAAGACAAATAGGGAGGATATAATATGACTGATTTAAACGTAATGGGACAAAAGGCAGAGGCGGCAAAATATCAATTGCAGCAGCTTAGCAGTGAAGAAAAAAACAAGGGATTAAAGGCATGTGCAAAAGGTCTTTTAGATCATGCAGATGACATTATTGCAGAAAACAAAAAGGATTTAGATAGGGGAGAGCAAAACGGAATGCACTCCGGTATGTTAGACCGATTACGGTTGACGAAAGACCGCATTCAGGCAATGGCGGAAGGACTTTTGGAAATTGCCAGATTAGATGATCCAATCGGACAGCTGATGGAGGAATTTGAACGCCCAAATAGTTTGTTCATAAGAAAAGTCAGAGTACCAATCGGTGTAATCGGCATTATTTATGAATCCAGACCAAACGTAACAGCGGATGCCTTTGGCCTTTGCTTTAAAGCGGGAAATGCGGTGATATTAAAAGGCGGATCGGATGCTATTAGTTCTAACATTGCCATTGAGAACGTACTAAGAGAAGGGCTAAAGGCAAGTGGAATTACCGAAGATGCGATTCAGTTGATTGCTGATACGGATAGGGCAGTTACAAAGGAATTTATGGGATTAAACGAATATGTCGACCTTTTAATTCCTAGAGGAGGAGCAGGCCTGATTCGGGCTGTTGTTGAAAACAGCACAATTCCAGTCATTGAAACCGGAACCGGAAACTGCCATATTTTTGTTGATGAGTCTGCCGATTTACAAATGGCACTGGATATTATTTACAATGCAAAGACACAGCGGATTGGCGTGTGCAATGCCTGTGAGTCTTTAGTTGTGCATGAAAAAATAGCAGAGAAGTTTTTACCTTTGCTGCAACAAAGACTGTCTGATCCTCAAGTGGAAATCCGTGGTGATGAAAGAACCGCTGCGATTATTCAGGATTGTACACCAGCAGCTGCAGCAGACTACGGCACGGAATATTTAGATTATATTCTATCTTGTAAAATCGTGAACAATGTGCAGGAAGCAATTGCTCACATTAATAAGTATAGTACCAAGCATTCCGAAGCAATTGTTACAGAAAATAATAAAAATGCAGAAGCATTTTTAAATGGAGTGGATGCAGCATGTGTGTATGTCAATGCTTCCACACGCTTTACCGATGGTTATGTGTTTGGATTCGGTGCGGAAATCGGTATTAGTACGCAAAAGATTCATGCCAGAGGACCGATGGGATTAAAGGAACTGACCTCTTATAAATATACAATTACCGGGACAGGTCAGATTCGGGAATAAAGATACATATCTTAATACGAAAGATAACAGAAAAAAGCCGCAACCCGCACTGGGAAGCGGCTTAATTACTTTGCGGATTAGAAGATTTTGATTTTTTCATCCTTCCTGGTTGACAATGTGGAGTATTTTCTTTCTTTTAATATAGTAGGTTTACTAACACATTATTAACGGAAAGGCAGGTTGTTTTAAAAATGAAAAAAATTTCAGTGGGTATGATTTCTGATACAATAAACGGAATCAAAGTAAATTCAAGTATTCCATGCAATTCCGGGAACTATGAAAAATGTGGAAGCCGCACAGTCGGTTATGTGGTTATGCATTACACCGGTAATTTAAAAGATTTGGCACAGGCTAATGTTAATTATTTTAAGAGCTCCGGAAGAAACGCAAGCGCTCATTTTTTTGTTGATGATACAGCGATTTTTCAGAGCGTAGAACTT
>CAYPIB010000031.1:0-24654 GCA_964410675.1 uncultured Roseburia sp. | reverse complement strand
ATAAAATTATTCGTCCAATCCTTGATTTTATGCAAACAATGCCTGCCTTTGTATATTTAATTCCGGCAGTATATTTCTTTGATTTAGGAACTGTTCCGGGAGCGGTTGCGACAATTATCTTTGCGATGCCGCCAATCGTCCGGTTGACTAATTTAGGTATTCGGCAAGTGCCAAAGGATGTGATAGAGGCAGCAAGATCCTTTGGTTCAACGTCCTCACAGCTGCTTTTTAAAGTTCAGGTTCCACTGGCGATTCCGACTGTTTTAGCAGGACTGAATCAAACGATTATGCTTTCACTGTCAATGGTTGTTATTTCGGCAATGATTGGTGCGGATGGTTTAGGAAATATTGTCTTGCAGGGAATTACGCAGATGAAAATGGGACAGGGATTTGAAGGCGGTCTGGCTGTTGTTATTATAGCAATGGTACTGGACAGGGTAACACAATGTCTTGGAAAGGCATCATCAAAGTCCGGAAAAGCAGTAATTAAAAGTATAAGAAACAAAAAAACAAATTGATTTATAAAAGGAGAGTAAGTTTGAAAAAAAGTATAATATCTATTTTAGTTCTAAGTGTACTAATAATGAGTCTTGTAGGCTGTGGTGCAAAACCTGCTGACAGTGCGAATGTAAAAGAAACAGTAAAGCTAGGTTATGTAAACTGGTCTGAAGGAATTGCGATGACAAACTTAGCAGCAGCAGTACTTGAAGAAAAAATGGGATATAATGTAGAGTTAACTATGGCTGATGTTGCACCTGTTTTTACGTCTGTGGCAAGCGGCAATACCGATGCCTTTTTAGATGTCTGGCTTCCTGTTACACATGAAAGTTATATTGAAAAATATGGCAAGGATATCGTTGACTTAGGAATTTCATTTGAAAATGCATTACTTGGACTTGTTGTTCCATCCTATGTTGAAATTAACAGCATTGAGGAATTAAACGATAATAAAGAATTACTTGGCGGAGAAATCATTGGTATAGATGCAGGCGCCGGTCTGATGGCAGCAACAGAGAGAGCAATTGAAGAATATGAATTAGATTTTAAGCTTTTAACAGGAAGCGGCCCGACAATGACTGCGGCACTTGGAAAAGCAATTGATGCAGAGGGGGCAATTGTTGTTACCGGCTGGGCACCACACTGGAAATTTGCAAGATGGGATTTAAAAGTGTTAGAAGATCCCAAAGGAGTTTTTGGTGAAGTTGAAAATATTCACAAGTATTCAAGAAAAGGCTTAGAAGAAGACATGCCCGAGGTAGCAGAATTTCTCAAAAAGTTCAAACTCAGTGAGGCAGAGTTAGGTGACCTTATGGGTGTGGTAGAAGAAAACAATGATCCTCTTGAAGCTGCAAAAAAATGGATGAATGAACATGAAGAGCTTGTTAATGGTTGGATTAATTAGTCATTGAAACAAGTAATAACGGATAAGCCGGCAGTCATATGTATTATGACAGCCGGTTTTTTCCGTCGGAAATAGGACTTTCTTAGGAAAGGAGATTAAGTCTGGTTATGGAACATAAAAACGCTGAAATCTATCGCACTGCCATCTACCTGCGTCTATCGAAAGAGGATAGTTATACTTTGCAGCAGACTAATAAATTTGAAAGTGAAAGTATTATAAATCAAAAAGCATATATTCTGGATTATTTAAAGTCTAAACCGGAGTTAAAGCTTTGCGGCATTTATATAGACGACGGCTATAGCGGTGTCAATTTTGAACGGCCTGAATTTCAAAATATGCTGGAGGCAATTAAGAATGGAGTCATTAATTGCGTAGTCGTAAAGGACTTATCAAGATTTGGCAGGAATTATATTGAAACAGGAAGATATATTGAAAGAATATTTCCCTTACTCGGTGTTCGTTTTATTTCCATAAATGATTATTACGACAGCAGCAAGGAGCAAGAAAATCTTCAAACTATTATATTACCATTTAAGAATTTAATAAACGATGCTTACTGTCGTGATATTTCAATTAAAATAAGAAGTCACCTAGATATCAAAAGAAAAAAAGGGGAATTTATTGGTGCCTTTACGGTTTATGGATATAAAAAATCAGAAAATAATAAAAATCAATTAGTGATAGATAATTATGCCGCAAAAAATGTAAAGTATATTTTTAAGCTGCGTTTTATGGGTTTAAGCAATCAAAGAATTGCAGAAAAATTAAATAGCATGGGGATATTGTCTCCATTAGAATATAAGAAGCAGGAAGGAATTTTGTATTCCACTGTATTTCAAATTTATGCACAGGCAAAATGGTCCGCTTCAACTGTCGGCAGGGTGCTTAAGAATGAAATATATACCGGAACGCTAATTCAAGGCAAAGAAAGCACTCCTAATTATAAGATAAAAAAAAGTATCAGGAAGGAGGAAGGAGAATGGATTCGTATTGAAAATGCTCATGAGCCGATTATATCAAAGGCGGAATTTAATACAATGCAGCATTTGCTCCGTATCGATACAAGAAGTCAAAATAAAGTAGAGAAGGCGGCTCCTTTCTCAGGTTATATAAGGTGTGCGGACTGTAAAAGCAATATGGTCAGAAAGAGTGTTACAAGAAAGGCAGAGGCAGATGAAACAAAAAAGAAATATAGTTATTATATTTGCTCAGGTAATAAAAAGGATAAAAAGTATTGCTCTGCTCACAGAGTTCGAGAAGATACTTTGATCGAAGCAATTACGTATATGTTTCAAAAGAGTTTAAACTGTTATTTTAATTCCGAGATAGCATTGGCGCTTATAAAATATACGATTCAAAGTCAAAACATTATTGGAAGTATGGAAGAAAGAATTGAAAAATTAGAGCGAGATATAGAAAGATATACAAACTTAAAAATAAATCTTTATGAAGACGTGCGAAAGGGAATTCTAAGTGAAGAAGAGTATCGTCAATTTAAATTTAAGTTTGAGCAGAAAGTAAATGAGGCAAAAAGGTCTATACAGCAATTGAAACAAGAAAATTATCAAGATCAAAATAGTATTATGAGATTTTTAGTAGTTTATTTAATTTCAGCTGTTTATATATTTGAAAATCATCGAATTATAATAGAATTTCGATATAAAGATAAGTTATAGGTGGTTTGTATGACACGAAAAATATTTCAGACAGCATTATATGCCAGGCTTTCAGTTGAGGACAGTGGTAAACAAGACAATGAAGTAATACAAAATCAAATCAGTGTTATGATGGAATTTGTCAGAAACAATTCGAACATAACTATAGTTGGAGCTTACATTGATAACGGATGGACCGGAACTGATTTTAAAAGACCTGAGTTTCACAAAATGATGAAAGCTGTAGAACAAAAAAAAGTTAATTGCATTATTGTAAAGGATTTATCGCGGTTTGGAAGAAATTATATTGAAGCCGGAATGTATTTAGAAAAAGTATTTCCCCTGTTAGGAGTACGCTTCATTGCCATTACGGATGGGCTCGATACTTTAACGGCTGATTCTTCGTCAGAGTTATATTTTTCACTTAAAAATATTGTTAACGATATGTATGCAAAAGATATTTCAAAAAAGGTGAGCAGTTCCTTATATATAAAGGCAGAAAGGGGAGAATGCGGGGGAGGAGTATCCCCTTATGGCTATAAAAAAAATGGTACAAAATTAGAAATTGATGTGGAGACGGCACATATTGTCAGAAACATTTTTTTCATGAGGGCTGACGGAAAAAGCTATCATGCGATTGCCCGTCAATTAAATGAAGAGGGAGTATTATCGCCCAGTGCATATCGCTATCAGAAAGGAATTGTAAAAAATGAAAGATATAAAAATGTACTATGGAAACGGCATGTTCTTACGAGTCTGCTGCAAAACAGAGTCTATATAGGAGAACTGGTTCGCGGAAAAACAAAAACAGCACTCTATCAGGGCAGAGCATTAAAAAGTGTTTCTAGGGATCAGCAAAAAGTATTTCCAAATGCTCATAGTGCCATAATAGACATAGCATTATTTGATAAGGTACAACTGATATCAGAAAAGAGAAAGAATGAGCATGTAAGGTGCTTGGGAAAATATAATTATTTAGGTAAAGAGGAGGATTTATTTGGTTCCCGGATAGTATGCGGGGACTGTGGCTATGTACTTGGCATGTATAGGAACGTAGTAAGGCAAACGTCGGTATACTACACTTATATATGTCCGAACTTTGTTGAAAACCGCAATTTGGTATGTATAAGCAAAAATATAAAAAAGAAAGATTTAGAAGAAGCAGGATTAGAAACAATAAAGTTATATTTAAAGTTATATCTTTATAAGGCAAATCAAGTGCTAAAAAAAGATAATAATGAAATTAAAAAATATCAAATAAAAATGAACATGAAAATGAGAAAGGCTGAAGCTTTCGCAGAGAATCTATATATAGATTATAAAGAAGATATTTTTACGGAATATGAGTATTTCTCATTAAAGGGAAAGCATCAAAAAGAGTTAGCATGTATAAAGGCAGAAATAGAGGCACTAACAAAGAAGAACACTGCTTATAAACAGCAATTACTTGATTCATTAAAGCTGACAAAAGAATTGGCAGAATGCTTTTTTTACAAAATAACAGTTTATGAGGGGAATCGTTTCGAAATCATGTTTTCATTTCATGATTGTTAATCCGCCAATATTTTTTTAGCCCTTATGCAGCACGGGCTGATGAGATTGGGCATGGAACAAAAATGGCAAGTGTGGCAGCCGGCTCGATATTAGATGGGGGCAGCCGGTTTCGAGGAGCAGCACCTGATTCACAAATAGTTATGGTTAAGCTTAAGCAGGCAAAGGAGTATATGAAGGACTATTACCGAATCCCTCAGGAGACCGTCTGCTATCAGGAAAATGATATCATATGCGCTTTATTTTACCTGCAAAAATATGCAGAAATATTTAAACGCCCTTTGATTATTTGTTTAGGCATTGGTACAAATTTAGGAGATCATACAGGCGTTTCATTTATAGCGTCATATTTTAATGAACTGGCACTGAGACGAAGTTATGGTGCAGTTATCTGTGCCGGAAATGAAGGGGCTGCCGGAACTCACTATTATGGGGAGGTTGAGGTAGCGTCAGGAGCCGAATTTCAAGATGTGGAAGTACGGGTGGGGGATAATGAAGTAGGATTTATGATTGAACTTTGGACTGATACACCTAATTTACTAACGGTTGCCATTAAGACACCTGTAGGAGAAATGACACCGGAGGTTAGCTTTCGCTCGCCGCAGCCGTCCGATTTTTCTTTTGTCTATAATAATTCACTTGTCAGGATAGAGTATATTTTAATTGAACAGGCATCGGGAAATGAAGTAATTCGTATGCGCTTTACGAGACCTCAGTCAGGTATTTGGACAATTCGCGTATTTTCAAGAGGAATCTATGGAGATAATACCTTTCATATGTGGCTGCCGATTCGACAGTTTTTACGTTCAGATACCGCTTTCTTACAGCCAACCCCTTATACAACGATAACATCCCCGGGATTTACCTCATCCCCGGTTACTGTTTCGTCTTATAACAGCAACAATAACAGCTTTGCCTATACGAGTGGAAGAGGCTTTGGTATCCAGGGACAGATTAAACCTGATCTGGCAGCACCGGGTATCGATATTTCAACGATATTGGGCAGGGAAACCGGCACCAGTATGGCAGCGGCATTATTTGCCGGGGCAATGGCCGATTTTTATGAGTGGGCAATTGTGGATGAAAACGATGTATTTGTTAATACTGTATCAGCAAAAAATTATTTTGTCAGAGGTGCTTCAAGGGACAGCGGGCAAATTTACCCCAATCGAGAGTGGGGGGGATGTGTTATAAAAATGACAGAATAAGAAGCTTCTATCACTTTTTAACTTATTCAATTACTATGTATAAATTGTTCAATAGCTTTCTTTTTAATAGTCTCAATTTTATATGACATATGCTCGTAATCATCTGCCTCTTCATATTTTTTTAATAAGGCATCTAAAGATGTCATTAGAGCAATAAAATCTGCTTCAAAAGCTTTTTCAGGTTCAATTTCTTTTGTGCGGTCAATAATTATCACAATGACATGTGCTGTTTCTCCATTTGAAGCTTTAATAGGCATAGCAAATAAATCAAATATCCTATTTTTATTTTTAATAAATTTTTCACGGCGTACGCAATTGACTTTTCCGGTGTTAAATGTTTGCTTAATGGCACAAGCAGCACAATCACTAGATGGGAGATTACACAGAGCATTACATTTTTTAGCGGAAAGATCCTCTTCCGTAAGCTCCAAATAGTCTAAAAGCTTGTCACACATATATTCAATGGAGTAGTCTTTGTTAATCAATACATAACCATAGGGCGTATGCTTTAAGATACATTCAAGAAGCTGCTCCTCATTCATAATTTGATGAATTTCATCATGTTTATCATACATAGTACCAGATTCAAAATCGGGCGGTGTTAATAACCTTGTGATACGATTGTCTTTATCTTGGTTAGGATTGTATCTCATATCTGTATCTGTCTTAAAATCCAGATTTATAAACAACTCTGCCAATTCCGAATCAAATTGGGTTCCTGAAAAATTACTGATTTCTGTCAGTGCAGTTTCATGGCTTTGAAGATTACGATAGGAACGAGTAGAAGTAATTGCATCATAAGTATCAGCAATGGCAATGATTCTGGCTCCCAGGGGAATCTCTTCTCCTCTTAGTCCGTTTGGATATCCTTTTCCATCATAACGCTCGTGATGAAAGAGAACGATATCTTTTATTTTAGAAAAGGTTGGAAGGGCAGCTAGAAGTTCATGCGAATAAACGGGGTGTTTTTTAATTAGTTCATATTCTTTATCAGTCAGCTTCCCAGGTTTATTAATAATACAATCCGGAATTTGTAATTTACCAATATCATGAAGGCTGGCAGCAGCTCCGATATTCCATATTTCTTTTGCTGATAATCCGGCCTTATAAGCCAGCTTAGTAGCAAGGCGCTTTACATTATAAGAATGCTGAGCGGTATATAAGTCTTTTTCCTCAAGTAAGGAGGTCATTATAGTCAGAATTTCATTGAACTTTTTATTACGATCATCTCTAAGACGCATTTCATCGGAACGATCTACCATAATCTCTAAAAGATACCGATGTCCGTCTTTAAGGTCAATATTAAGTGGAATTGCGTAATCATCTAAATAACGAACGGTACCGTTAGATAAAATATCTTTCCGTGTAATTAATTGCTTTTCATTTGTAGACAAAGCCTTTTTAACCGCGCATTGTTTACAGGGGGCACCGCTGTTGGATAAGACATAACATTTCTCCCCAAGTACCTGATCCAGTTCAAAGCCACGAATTTTCATAAAGTAAGAATTCATGAAATGAATATTAAACTGTTCATCAAGGATAATATAGGCTGTCGGTGTATTGTTGATTAGTGTACGAGTAAGGATAACATTAGGTATTTCCCGATTTATCTGCATAATAAGACTCCCCTTCGCATATATTCCTTTCTATATTGTACAACAAAAATAAGGGATAATAAAGTTCTAAAGTTGTTACTTTTATAAAAAATAAGCTGTAATCGGACAGGAGAAGCAGGAATGGAGGATAAAGTCTATCAGGCGGCAATCTATTTGCGTCTTTCAAGAGAGGATCATGATGTAGACGACGGAATTAAGTTTGAAAGCAACAGTATTTATAATCAAAAAAATCTGTTGCTTTCCTTTATCGGGAAACAAAGTGATATAAAGCTTTATGATACATATATTGATGATGGATTTTCAGGCAGTAATTTTGACAGACCGGAGTTTAAAAGGATGATAAAGGACATAGATGCAGGGAGAGTAAATTGTGTGATTGTCAAAGATCTTTCTCGCTTTGGTCGTGATTATATTGAGATGGGCCGGATAATTCAAAGAGAATTTCCTAAAAAAGGGGTTAGATTTATTGCTGTTACAGACAGTTTTGATAGTGTGACTTCAAATAGGATAGAATCATCAATTGTTTTGCCGGTTAAAAATTTTATCAATGATTCCTATTGCCGGGATATTTCTGCTAAGGTTAGAAGCAGCCAGAATATTAAGCGGGCAAATGGGGATTTTATTGGTCCTTTTGCTGTTTTTGGCTATTTTAAGGAAAAGAATAATAAAAGTAAGCTCGTAAAGGATGAATATGCAGCACATATCATTCGTAATATTTTTTTGTGGAAAATAGAAGGAAGCAGTAATTTAGAAATTGCAAATAGGCTGAATGACAAGGGGATTTTGGCCCCGATAGAATATAAAAGGCTAAAAGGAGAGCGTTTTAAAAGTGGATTTTCTACGAATAAGATTGCCAAATGGTCGGCAATTGCAATTAAAAGAATCCTTACAAATGAAGTATATATCGGGAATATGGTGCAAGGGAAAAGGGAAAGGGTAAATTATAAAGTCAAAAATATAATAAATAAACCTGAAGCGGAGTGGATTAAGGTAGAAAACACACACGAAGCGATTGTATCAAGAGGGGATTTCTACACGGTTCAAAACTTGCTGGCTTATGAAAGCTGTCAGAGCAAAAAAGGAAACCAGTATTTGGGGGGAATTATATGTTGCGGGGATTGTAAAAAGCAATTGGTTCACAGAGTTAATAAGTATCAGGGAAGCGTAAATAATTTTTATATCTGCTCAAGCTATAATAAAGGAGAACAATGTTCGCGCCATAGTATATTAGAAGAAGATTTGTATCAAATTATTTTAAATACTACAGCAGTTTATGTAAATACCTTTTATAATCAGCAGAACTTTCGGACATATTTACAACAGCAACAAGTAAACCTTAAAATTGCTGCCTATTATGCTAAATTAGTACGAAAATTAAAAGCGGAGCTAAATAAATACAGACGCTTATCAACTCGCTTATATAAGGATTTACATGAAGAAATTCTGACAGAGAAAGAATTTAATAGACTAAAAAAAACTTATGAAAAGCGGGTGTTATGTTATGAAAAAGCAGCAGAAAGACAGAAGGAATTCATTCATACACTGTATAGGAAGGGGAAAGAAAATGAAAAGAAGCTAAATGATTTAAAGCTAAGCTCTGAAATATCAAAGCAAGATTGCAGCAAAATTGTAAGTTTTTCATGTACCATTTTTATTTATGAAGACAAAAGACTGGAGATTTCCTTTGATTTTTTTGATAAAAGCGAAAGGGGTTAAATTGAGATGACATATTATGCCGCTGTTTATGCAAGAATTTCATCGTGTCAAGATCAAAATATGCCGTCTGAATCTCAAAAAGAGGACACAATCAATGCTCAGATAGAGCTTGTAAAAAATTATTTAATAGAAATAAAGCAAAAGGGTGAGAATATTGAGGTTTTTGATATATATAAAGATTTAGGAAAGACCGGGAGCAATTTTTTCAGAAAAGAGTTTTTAAGAATGATGGAGGATATACGGGCTCAGAAAGTAAATTGCGTCATCGTAAAAGACTTGTCGCGGTTTGGAAGGGACTATATTGAAACCGGTAATTATATTGAAAAAATATTTCCATTTTTAGGCGTACGCTTTATTGCTGTTACAGAACAATATGATACAAATTATTTGAATAAAAACAATAAAATAGCAGTTGATATTAAAAATTTAATGAATGACATATATGTCAAAGATGCCTCATATAAGGCTAAAATACAGCTAAAGCAACGACGTGACAGAGGTGCTTATGTTGGCGGACCGGCTCCATATGGGTATAAGCTGGCAAGATTAGAAAACAAACAAAAATTAATTGTTGATGCAGCAGCGAAAGATATTGTTCAATTTATTTTTAAAGCTTTTATACAAGAAAAGTCTTGTACCGCTGTTGCAAAAATATTAAGTCAAAAAAAAATTTATCCACCATTACAGTATAAAAAAACTAATGTTATTTATTCGAACAAAAAAGAAGAGTGGAATCGAAGCTCGGTGGAAAGGATTATAAAAAATGTTATCTATTTAGGTAATCTGGCACAAGGGAAGACAAGTATATCCGGACGTGATGAAAGTACGCGCATGAAAAAGGAGGAAAAGGATTGGGTCGTTAGACGAAAATGCCATGAACCCATTGTGGATGAGACGACCTTTCAAAAAGCACAGAAAATTATGCAAGAAATCTGTCAAAAAAACTCGAAACAGCGTAAAACAGCGAGTAAGACAGACCTGTCAGAATATATAATAAAATATTTTTTAAAAATTATGTTCCGAACTAAAGTTAAATATCCGCTTTCTGTGTATGAAAATTATAGCAGAGAGATTGATAGAAAGCTTGAGAGACTTTTGATGCAAGAAAGTGAGCAATATTTTTCTTATTGCCAGGGAGAGCTTGAGAAGGAACAGTATACAGTATTATTGCAAAAAAGCAGAGAGGATGAAAGGCAGTTAAGAAATAAAATGAAGAGTCAAAAAGAAATAGTAGAATATTTTTTGAAATGTGTAGAGGAGTTAAACATGACAGAGGAGATAGTGAACACATTTATTGAAAAAATCAGCATATATTCAAATCAACAAATTCATATTTATTTTTCATTCAGATAAGAGCAATAATATTTAATGACATATTGAGGTTAGCACAGTATAATAAGAGAAAAGAACTGTGTCAGAAATTTGACACATGCGGGCTATGGGAAGCTCGATTTAGCCGGTATTTTTAATGTATTAGCCGGACAGAGTAATGAAATTATATAAATACTAGTAATGTGGAGGAAATCGAATGGGATACATCATAGCAGCGGCAGTAATATTTATCGGTGATTTTTTTATTAAAACAATCGTAGAATTATGGGGTAGCGAAGAAAAAAGAACTCCGTTTTTAAAGGATAAACTATATTTAACAAAATATCATAATAAAGGCGCTTTTTTAAATATACTAGAGACGAAAGAGCAGCTTGTGCATATTTTGTCTGCCGGTCTGACAATGGCTTGCGGTATTTTATTTTTACTTACATTGACACGAAAAGGAAATATATTGTTAAAAACGGGCTTAACACTTCTTTTAGGAGGAGCCTTTAGTAATACTTACGATAGATTAAAACGTAAATATGTAGTAGATTATTTTGGATTTGAATCAAAAAATGAAAGGATTAGTAATCTCGTTTATAATATTTCGGATTTCTTTATTGCCATTGGCGCATTCCTTACTGCAATAGGATTCAGCTTTAACAGAAAATAAATTTCCGTATACAATTATGCAAAAATCTGGTATAATCAACGTATATTTGAGATGAAAACCAAAGAGTTTTATGACGTGTATTCATATCAAAAGATAGAGATTATGACAGAGAGAGGGATACTATGGACAAGAAAAAAATTGTTGTTTCATTAGGACATCAGGCATTAGGAGAAACGATTTCAGAGCAGCTTGATGCTGTTAAAAATACAGCTGAGGTATTGGCAAATTTAGTAGAAGAGGATTATAAGCTGATGATTACACATAGTAATGGTCCGCAAATCAGCATGATTCACAAAGCAATGACAGAGCTTCGACGTATTTATATTGATTATACGCCGGCACCAATGTGTGTATGCTCGGCTATGAGCCAAGGATATGTTGGTTACGATATTCAAAACTCCCTGCGGGCTGAATTATTGGGAAGAGGGATTTCCAAAACTGTCAGCACAATCTTAACCCAGGTTACGGTTGATCCTTACGACGAGGCTTTTTATGAGCCAAACAAAGTAATTGGCCGCTATATGAGTCGTGAAGATGCACAGATTGAAATAAACAAGGGAAATTATGTAGAAGAAGAGCCGGGGAAGGGGTTCCGTCGTATTGTGGCAGCACCTAAACCAATTGATATTGTAGAAATAGAGGCCATTAAGGCATTAGTAGACGCTGATCAGGTTGTAATTGCATGCGGCGGCGGCGGAATTCCGGTCATCGAACAGACGAATGCACTCAAAGGTGCATCCGCTGTTATTGAAAAGGATTCTATTGCAGGTAAGCTTGCAGCCGATTTAAAGGCAGATGAATTGTTGATTTTAACAAGTGTAGAGCTCGTTTATAAAAACTTTGATACAGATCATGCAGAGCCGATTACAGAGATGACAAGCAGCGAGGCAAAGGAATATATCGCCGATGGTCAGTTTGGAAAGAGTGATATGCTTCCAAAGATTGAGGCGGCGATTACTTATTTAGAAACAGTTCCAACAGGCGTTGTAAGAATTACATCCATGGAAAAAGCAATGGATGCAGTAAAAGGAAAAGCAGGCACAACGATTCGTGCTTAATGCAGTTCTTATAATTATATATTACTGAGAAAGTGAACAAAGGAAAAGTAGGGATAAATAGAAGAATCCATTGATAAGCAATGTGAAATTTGCTTTATCAATGGATTTTTTAAAAAAATAATGACATGAGGATGTTGAAAATAAATGAAACATATTTTAATCATTGAAGATGACAAAGACATACAGGAAATGCTGCAGTTCCTTCTTGAGGATAATGGCTACAAAACAACGATTGCAGATAATGGCATAGAAGGTATTGCTAAATTTCATCAGGGAGAATTTGCACTTGTTCTACTTGATATTTTGCTGCCTAAAATTGACGGGTATGCAGTATGTGAATTACTGCGAAAAGAATCAAACGTTCCTATAATTATTATTACGGCTCTAACTAGCGAGGAAAATCAGATTAAAGGCTTTGATTTGAAAGCGGATGATTATATTACAAAGCCCTTCTCTATGCCAATTCTCTTACGGAAAATAGACGCCGTTTTAAGGCGCAGCCAAAATATTGAAAGCACGCATAGTATTCAATATAAGGATATTACGATAGAATTGGACAATTACCGGGTTTGCGTCAATGACTTACCAATAGATTTGACGAAACGGGAATTTGAAATTTTAAGGGAGCTTTTGGAGAATCAAGGCCGGGTTTTAACAAGGGAAATATTACTTGAACGGCTGTGGCAATATGAATTTTATGGAAATGACCGGGTAGTAGACAACCATATTAAAAACCTGCGCAAAAAGCTGGGCGTCGATTATATTGATACAATTAAAGGAGTTGGCTACAGAATTGATAAAATACATTAAAAAACATTTAAATATTCAAATATTTATAATCACAGCGTTTTTACTAATCGGAATTAGTATGATAACGTATGGGTTTATCGCAGTTACAACACCTAAGAGTTATCTAAATGAGCTTGATTTAAGTCTGGACCGTTCGGTGCAGAGTTTAATTGACCATTTTGAACAGGCAGAGCTTTCAGAAATTGAGAAGCTGCTTCAAATTTTCTCGGATGAGTACGGTGTTCTAATCCAGCTCTTTGATCAGGATGGAAATCTCATTGATTATGGAGCAAAATTTACATTCAGTCCGTCTGATGATTTACACGTTAGTCAAGATAAAAAGTCAACCGTAAAAAACTATACGTTTGTACCGAAGAATTCAAAAGAGACTTATACGATTGAAGTATTGGGTGGTCAACAGAGGGTTAATCTGTTCTCACAGGCACTTCTGCGTATTCTGCCTTGGCTGATTAGTTTAGTCATTTTGATTGCTATTATTATTTCATGGTTGTATTCCCGGTATATAACAAAGCCGATTATACGGCTGAGCAGGATGTCGGAGAAGCTTTCTCGATTGGATTTTAAAGCCTTTTATCAAAATGTGCGTGAAGATGAAATTGGAATTTTGGCTGATAACCTTAACATACTTTCCAATCGCCTTTCTAGAGCTCTTAAGGAGCTGCAAGCAGCAAATGTTTCCTTAAAGGAAGATGTTGAACGAGAAAAGGAGCTGGAGAAACAGCAGCTTTCCTTTTTTTCAGCGGTATCTCATGAATTAAAAACTCCAATCACTGTCTTAAAAGGCCAGCTGCAAGGAATGATTTATGGGGTGGGGGGCTATAAAGACCGGGATAAATACTTGCGCCGTTCGCTTGAGGTTATCAGTATTATGGAGGAGCTGGTTGTGGAAATTCTATCTGCGGCTCATATACGTTCTAACGGTTTTTCCATTCATGAGAAGCCTGTTAATCTAAAAAAATTAATCCTGACTGCTATTGAGAAATATGAAGAGCTTGCTGCGCAGAAAAATATTGTTACTGCTATGGACTTACAAAATACTCCGGAGATTTATGCTGATGCTGACCTGCTCGGTAAGGCGGTCAGCAATATACTTAGCAATGCTTTTCGCTATTCACAGGAAGGGGGCGAAGTAAGGATTAAATTATTTTCCAATCATGATACAGTTATGCTATATATAGAAAACACGGGTATTTTGATACCGGAAGAAGAAATTCCGAATCTTTTCAAAGCCTTTGCCAGAGGAGAAGAATCGAGAAGCCGGGAAACTGGTGGCAGCGGTCTTGGCTTATATTTAGTTAAAATGATATTAGATTTGCATCAATTTCCATTTAAAATAACCAATATAGAGGATGGTATCAGATTTGAAATTCATTGTAAGTAAGTGTCCATTTTCACCATACACAAAAAACATATGAAAGATATATGCAATATACAGTAAAATGATAAAGTAGTTTTGAGACAAATCAAAACTACTTTTTTATTGGAGGAATATTATGAAATTAAAAAAACTATTGCTTCTATTCATGACTCTTTGTTTAGGTATGACAATGCTAGTCGGCTGTAAGCAGAGCGGCAGCGACCCATCAAGCCCGGCGGCAGCGGATGAAATTTCAGAGCCGGAAGAGGAGGCTCCTGAGTCTGATATTGATTTGGGTGAAAACGAGACCGTGATTAACGCTGACGAGCTTGATGCAGGTATGGCTCTGAGCGGAAGCGTAACCGATTTTACAGCGGATGGATGTACCATAATACCGATTATAAATGAAAGCACTGATGACGGGGGTGTCGTAAGCTATGAGGCAGTTGAAGGTACGGAGGACAAATCTAAAAATGTAACGGTCACTTATAACGATGATTGTATTTTTCAATTGGCTGTTCTTCATGTTGGTACAGGAAAAGCTGCACTCAGCAGTTCGTCAAAGGATAACATAAAAAAGCAAACGACACTATTGCTATATGGCAGCTTTGAGGATACTTATCATCTAAACGTTTCTAAGGTTATTATAGAGCAAATAAAAGGTGGTTTTTAAATGAAATTTTATCAAAGAGCATTCTGTTACCTGTGGCGGAAAAAAACAAAAACAATTCTTCTTTTTACAGTATTTTTAGCAGCGGGAAGTATGATTATTTGCTCTATCCTGATTTTAAGGGCATCACAGGATGCCAATGCTTCTATTCAGGAGAAGACAAAATCAAAATTGGTAATGGAAATTACCGATCAAAAAGCTCCTATCACAGATGCAGAGATTAAAAAAATTAAAACGCTTGCTAATGTTGCTTCTGTAAACAAAATAGTAAGTCATCCGGCCTATCCATCCGGCTTTGAACCGGTGACTTACAATGGTGCAGGCTCAGAAGAAAATAAAAAGGTTACGGTTTGCGCTTATGATGACACCGAAAGCGATGGCGCATTTGCCGAGCAAAAGTATCGGCTTGTTGCCGGGCACCATTTAAATAACGTAAACTCTGAGGGAATTCTGATTAATTTTATGCTGGCCAGTCAAAATGGCATAGAAGTTGGAGACAGCTTGGAATTATGTTCAGCAGACGGCAAGACAGAAAAGGGAGTAGTAATTGGAATATTTCAATCAGGCAGTGAGAGGCGGCAGGATGAGGCAGTGGAAGCCGTATATCGAGTTGAAAACCAGATTTATATTGATCATAGGTTAAGTGTCCGCTTATTTGGTACAGCAGGGTATTCAAAAGTATCTGTTTATGCCCGCGACCCGGAACAGCTTACAGAATTGAATCAGCAGATACAAGAAATTGTTGGTAACAAGGTGGAAATTATAAACTCCAGTGCCCTGTATCAAAAAATGAAGGCTCCGCTTTTGCAGATTGCCCGTATTACCAAGCTGATGCTTGCTTTGACTTTGCTGACTGCGGTAGTGGTTATTACACTATTACTCTGTATGTGGATGCGCGGAAGGCAAAAAGAAAATGCTGTTTTAATTAGCTTGGGTGAAAAGAAAGAAATTCTTTATATGCAGGCGGTATTAGAATCTTTGATCGTATTCATTGCATCAGCGGCGGGTGCTGCGATATTAGGAAATTTAGCGGCAAGAGAGATTAAGGACTTGCTTCTAAATGCACAATCAGGAGTTTTGCTTCACATTCAAGTACAAATAGGAGATATAGGTTACCTGCTTTTAATCGGGAGTGCGGTTGTATTATTTGCGGTAGGTATTTCACTGTTTTCCATCCTCTGGGCAGTCCCAAAGGATATCTTGTCAAATATGGAGGGATAGATATGAATAGCTTTCTGAGAGCTTTTAAGTGTGTCAGACGGAAGCCGGTTAAAAGTATTTTACTTTTACTTGTAATTTTAACCATCAGTTTATTTCTGCTGGCGGGGATGGCCAGTAAAAATGCCAACGTGGAAACACAGGATAAAACAAGACAGGCTGTTGGTGCTAGCCTGCGTTTAGAGGAAAATGAAGCATACAGACATATTAGAATGGAAAAACTGGCGGAAGAGATGGGGGAAGTGGAGGAAGGAAGCAAAGACGGCTTTCATATAAAAAAGCTGTATACGGATTTTGGCCATCAGTGGCAGACTTGGACCGATAATTTTTTTGAAACGCTGCTTATCGATGACATTGAAAAGATTGCGGCGGTGCCCGGCATTTCCTCTTACAATATTACTACCATAGCAACCGTAGTCAATCCGGTCAATTTCAAGCGGATTGAGGATGCGGATACTGACCAGTATGCTGATGCCGGCGGAGTCACCCTGATTGGAAACAAAGAGATGGCTCAAGACTTAAATATAATTTCAGGAAATGTCACCCTTTTAGAGGGAAGGTTTATTACGGCACAGGATGAAAATGTATGCGTTGTTTCTAAAGAGCTGGCGGCTGAGAACGGTCTTGTCCTTGGAGATAAGCTGCAATTTAATCATTATGCCGACAAGGAAGGTTCCACCATCTACGAGGCAGAAATTACGGCTATTTATCAAACAAAGCAGAAAATGACACCGATTATGTCAGGAGATACTTATCGCTCTGAAAATATTATTTTTACAGATTTGCGGTTCCCGGAAAAAGCGGAGGGATGCGCAGATAATCCGCTCTTTCAATACGCCTATTTTCAAGTAGCGGATGTTAACCAATATAATGCAGTAAAGAAAGCTGTAAAAAAGTTGGACATTGGCTGGGAACGCTATGATCTAATAGACAATAATGGTAATTTAGAAACGATGTCCTCTAATTTCAATGATTTAGAAAAAATAGGTAATTTATTTATCTGGGTGGTTGCCGCCGCAAGTTTTGTTATGCTGTTCCTTATCTTTGTCTTCTGGATTAAGAGCCGGACACAGGAGATTGGAATTCTTTTGTCTATGGGAACACCAAAAATGAGTATTCTCGGTCAGTTGTTTTTTGAAGCGCTTATCATTGGATTAGCAGCATTTACCCTTTCGTTTTTGGCGGCTCCGGCAGTCTCTAAGGCGTCCGCACATTATCTGGTTGCAAAACAGGTAGAGCAAGCGGCTATTTTGGAAGATATGAGCAGTGGGAAGGTAGCGGCTGATTATAAGGAAACAAAGCAGAAGGTGACCGGTGTGAAGGTGGAAATCACTGCTTCCATGGCAGCAGCCGCCGGAGCAGGGATTATCGTTCTTATTGGCAGTTCCGTTTTAACAGCGGGCATTTCAATCCTGCGTAAAAAACCGATGAGCATTTTAAGTGAAATAAGTTAAGGAGGAATATATACATGATTATTGAGGTGAATGAAGTAGACTATCACTACAAAGCCAAAAAAAATTATAAGGTGCTGGATCATGTGTCCATAGCTTTTGAAGAGGGCAGGTTTTATACCGTCGTAGGTCCCAGCGGTTCAGGAAAAACAACATTTCTCTCCCTGCTTGCCGGACTGGATGTACCGATTAGCGGTGAAATACTTTATGAAGGTGAGAATATACAGAAAAAGGGGTTGAATTACCACCGGAAAAATAATGTATCGCTTGTTTTTCAAAATTATAATTTAATCGACTATTTGACCCCGAAAGAAAATGTGCTGCTGGGTGGAAAAAAGAATCCTGACCAGCTGCTTTATGAGGTAGGTATCCCACCTGAAGATTGGCATCGAAATGTTTTGCAGCTTTCCGGCGGGCAGCAGCAGCGTGTGGCAATTGCAAGGGCACTCGCCAGTGATGCCAAAGTGCTGCTGGCAGATGAACCTACAGGCAATCTCGATGAACAAACAGCGGCGGGCATTTGTGAGCTTTTAAAGTATAGTGCCCATAAGTTAAAAAAGTGTGTGATTGTTGTAACACATAGTAAGCAGCTGGCACAGGAAGCGGATGAAGTAATTGAAATACGAGACGGCATCATCCATGAAGGTGATTTGCCCGGCTGAATATCATTCACGGGGTTTCACTTATTTTTACGGCTTTATGATTATTGCCGCAGCTTTAATAGGCTACAGTCAGTAAGGATATAATTCACTTCCATATCTTGAATCAAAACTCGAATTTGAATTTTAGAAATACTTCCAAGCAGCCAGTTTGGATTCATCCCAATCGGAAAAAGAAATGTTCCGGTTTTCCCGTAATAGCCGGTCTGATAACAGATTCGGCTATTATTTTTGTTAAGAATACCGTTGCCGGCTGTTTCAAAGGATACAGCAACCAGTGCATCGGAAGGTATTTCTTTGCCGTCGGCCGCTTTCAAAGTAAAGCTAAGAAAATCGTATTGCATGCCGTCAAGCGGTTGCGACAATATTAAATCATCATTTAACTTTAAAGAATCAATAAATAAGGGTGCCAGTGTACTAAGCGAATTTCCAAGGGAAGCAGGAGCCATTTCTAAATCAATGCCGGTGAAGGAGGTATTATAAAAATCACGGATGTCATCGGCAGCTTCCGTATTGTAAAGGAGCGTATAAAGCTCGCGGGGATAAAAAGCACCATCGCTTGCCTTATATACATAATCATTTGTAAGCAGCCAAGTATAAATATAATAATTAGATACAGAATCAAAGGAAAAAAATACAGGACGCCTCCTGCTTATAATCGACAGCAGCTCCTTTTGGGCCTCATAGCCCTTTGCCGCCTGTAAAAATCCGGTACCGCAGGCAGATGTATTTGTATAGTAATAAAAGCCCTGTCCATCCATATAAACATAGGAAGTATCATTTGAGACTGCATTGCATTTATCTATCACGGCGTTATATTCGCGTAAATAGTGGCTTTGATCCGCCACCATAAAACCATCACCAAGCATTTCTTTTGAAACATTAGGAATATCCAATTCATCTGTCTGCAATAGAAGTGCAGGAACTTCATAGGAAGAAAACAACTTGCTTTCATCATCCATAATCAAATCAGCCTCCCCGTTTGGATAAATCCACATATTGGGAAATTTCATATCCTCCACCTTCGAGTAAAGCAATAAAGGCAGGCAGAAACACAGACTCATTAGTATTCCTTTGAAATGGGAAGGAAGCCCCTTGCCAAGAGATAAAAGTATGACCGGCAGGAAAATCCCGGCGATACTAATTAAAATCGGCGCGCTTCTTGATAAAAGCATGCCATAATCGGCACGTACAAGAGTGTAGGTATAAGAGATACACAGCGTAATACCTCCTGCTGCCATCGCAAAAAGAAATAGAGGGGCAGCTTTTTTGAAATAATAAAATAGCAAATAAGTAAATATCCATACACCAAGCAGAGGCAAAAAAAAGCGTAAAGAAATATAACAAGTGTTTTTTAAAACGGCATTGTGAATAAAGGGAAGAAAGTTATCAGGTGCACTTTGACCACCTAAAACAATTCCATCAGCAAGAATGGTTTGAGAAGAATATATTAAAGTGTGATTTAACATTTTCAACAATAATGGCAGACTAATTATAATTGGAATCAGGCAAGTAAGCCAAGAAATATAAAAAACAGGTGTTTTCATATCTGCTTTCCAATCCTTACTTTTTATTAGGCTATAAAGCTGCCAGAGACCAAGCGGCAGCATTCCAAGTAAAAGGGCGGCGCCGAAAAGTGGATAATACAGCCCGCTTAAAAAGCTTACAAAGACATAAACTGCAAGCCATAAAGAACGCTTTTTGACTAAAGCGGGCAGTGTGAGAAGCAGTAATCCGGGCAACACAAGATATTGCCTGTTATATGCCGGCAGGGCAAAGAAAACAGCAAATACAAGTCCCCATGCATTTCCGGTATGCCTGCATAACAAATACATAGTAACAAGACAGCATAGCACCATTAAAATAGTAACAGCAGGTGAATAGTCTGATGCAGTGCCGCCTAGAAGAAGATGCTGAATTGCTCCGATTGTCATTGGAAATAAACCGGAAACAGGAGTATATTCGTCATACGGAGTTTGTCCTAATGTTATAATTTGCTGCCACGGAATCATTTGTTCGCCGTGATGATGCTGATCCGGCTGGGCATACATCGGTGCTGCAGACCACGAATTGTAAACAAAAAGAAGCATTGGTGCCATAACGCAAACGAGCTTTGTCAGAGGCAGTGCGGCGGCATTGTTCCAGTTTCTTTTTGCATGAACGATGAATAGAATCATACTTATACAAAATAGAAGTCCAAAGAAAATATAGTAACCGGAGGCATAAGGAATATGAATCAAACGGCCCTTATATAAGTAATCATCAATAAAATAAATACCGAGTAAAAGCGGCAGAAGGCATTGAATGAGTAAAAGGCTTCTTGATAAAACAGTCTTTGCATAAGACTTAAAAAGTAAGGAGCCAATCAAAATAACAACGGATGTGCCGCCTGTGAGCAAATAAAGAGTTTGATTCGTTACAATGCCTTTATCAGTAAACTGGCACAATAAAGTAAAAAGGCTAACAATGCCATAATAAATGATAATAGTCAAGATCAAATATTCTTTATATGCTTCTTTTAATAGAAACCAAGCGGCTAACATTAGTATCGTGCCAAAAAGAAGAGGCAGGCTGCATTTCTTATAAAAGAAGAAGTGGCAAAGATTTGGCAGTATAAATAGTAGAACATAAGGAGGAAACAAGGATGCCAAATGTGCAAACAAGGGGTTTGAAGTTATATATTTATTAAGTTTTACAAAGTTATATTTACGTAGTAAAATAACACAAATAAAAAACAGAACAACACCAAATGATAATATGGACCAAAAGAGTGTCAGCTCGCCGCTTTTATTTGTTCCTGTGAGAGCAGGAGTTTCAATAATAATATCCGTAAATGTTTCAAAGGACGCAGCTATTTTAGGAAACAGCATTAAAAAGAGCTTGATACAAACGGGAACAATTAATATAAAAGAAAGTAAAAATGCTAAAATATGTGAAATACTGTTTTTAGAATGCAATCTTATTACCTCACTGTCAAACCGCATTTTATGCGGTGCTTTCGTTACAATTCTATTATAATTATGACCCGAATGCAAGGAAGAATGCGATGATTGACAAACAAAACAAAGTCGCGGTATGATGTAGGAAAATAAGAAGGAATAAGGAAAGAAAGAATGAAACAGCTTGGAAACCTATGGAAAAAAAGAGAACAGATACAAATTGTCTGCCTATATGCAGTGAATGCACTTATTTTATTAGGGCTCATCCTATTTGTTTTATTAAAACCGGACAATCTGATGCACTCTGATACTACTGCAGAAGTCATTTTATCGAAGCTTCTTGCCGATCAAAATAAATTAATTACGGCCGATTGGTTTTATTCTACGGAAATTAGAATTATCTACTCCCATTTAATTATGGCACCTTTATTTAAGGTGTTTTCCAGCTATCGTCTTGTTAAGACAATATCTATATTTATTTTTTATATTTTATTAACGTTTTCCTATCGTTTTTTTGCAAAAGAATATGGTGTTTCAAAAAAATGGATGCTTCTGGGGATGATATTTTTATTTACCCCCCTTTCAAACGAATATTTAGACATGATGTTTATTGGATGCTTTTATACGAGTCAGGTTATTTGCACTTATTGTATACTAGCGGCATTTTCAAAGGAAAGGAAAAGTAAGAAGGGTTTTCTAACAGCGTGTATTTTATTAGTACTTTCTTCATTTGTTCTTGGGCTTACCGGTTTGAGATATTTAGCCAGTCTTTTCCTGCCTCTGGCAGCGGCAGTATTTCTTATGCTTTTTGAAATTGAGCGTGAATATGTGCGAAAAGCAATTTTAGCAGTTAGTATGCTTCTTGGCGCCGGAGTTGGCTTTTTAGTAAATAAATTTTATTTGGCAGTTCATTATTCCTTTGATACAACATCCCAAGTGGCCTTTGTAGGGATAGAAGAGCTGCCGGAACGATTTTTAAGGTCACTGCGGCTGATGATAGAATTTTTTGGATATTATCCCGTAGAGGCAGTGAGTGGCAGAGGAATTGTAAATGCAATAAAATCTCTTTTCTTTATCGCTTTTGTTGGAATCATAATCTATCTAATAAAGAACAGAAAGACACTGCTGTCGGAGAAGCAGCGATTGCTCCTTTACTATTTTCTGGCACTGTTTTTATTAAATTGGTACATGCTTGTTTTTACGAATGTTTTGATGCAATACCGCTACCACCTTCCTGTTTATGTTATTGGTATCCTGCTTATTGCCATATTCTTTCAGGTTTATGAGCCAAAGGGTATATTAGTACAATGGAAGAAGGCAATTTGGTTTTTTGCAGCCTGTGTGATTGGACTTTCATCACTGTATGGGGAGCTGTGGCAAGACGCAAAGTATAATGACTGTGAAAAACGTTATGAATATTTAGAATTTCTGCAAGATAATGAATATACCTTTGGCTATGCAACCTTTTGGAATGCGAGTGTGACGGAATACCTTTCTAACGGAGTGATTAAAGTCGGCAATTTAGGCGGCAGGGATGGAGTGGCATCACCTTATGAATGGCTCACTGAAAAAGCATATTACAAGAAAGGCTTCCATGAGGGAAAAACCTTTTTACTTTTGGCAAGGACAGAAGAGGCTGGGATGCTAAAAGGAGATTTTACGGTTATGCCGGATGGAAGAAAGGTTTATGAAGACGAATACTATGCCATTTATGAAGGGAATGGAATGTATTTATTTTCCGAAGAACAGAAATAGCACCTAAATGAAACCGACCCCTGTCAACTTGTGAAAGGGGCCGGTTCTGCTTTATTTATAATGTGTTTTAATTACAATTTGATTTATATGTATTTTTATAAAGTGGATCTTTCATCGAAGGTTCTTTTCCTGTTTTGGCATATTTACCAGCCATTTTCCCGGCTTGTTTCCCGATTTTATTTAAGGCTTTTTGTGTCATATGTACCCCATCACCTTGATAGTAGGACGAATCGAAGCCGCCGGCAATGGTTGAAATAAGGACAAAATTATAATTATCCCGGCATAAAAGTGTTTGAGCAGAGGCAATGCGGTTATAATATGCCGAATCTCTTAGGTTCGTTCCGATACGGATTAAGAGACATTTTTCAATTTTGCTCTCAGCCTGAATTTTATCAAACATTGTAATCAGCTGATTTTGATAAGCAATTGTTGTTGTATTATAGGAGCCGTCATTTTCACCCTGGAAAAAGACAACATAGCGGTGTCTTATTCGCAGACCTTTCTTTTTTAAGAGTTTTTCGCTTTTGTTAGCGGCTGATACTACATTTTTATAGTAGGTATTGCTCCACTGAAAAATGTTTGTATTCCCGGCTGCGGTGTTAACAGCAACCATTGGAATCTTTCCGGAATTTGGATAATAGCTGTTGGAAAAGGCTGAGACAAGTGTAGCGCCGCTGTTTTTTGTAATCTTACCGGTTTGTCCGACACCAAAGGGTTCTCTTAGTGGACTGAATTTATTTTTCTTTAGAAGCGCCTCATATGCGTAGCCGTCTTTCACGGCAGGTGCTAAAGAAGCTTGCCCGATATTGGTCATATTACTTTGACCGGCAAAGATTATTAAGTCTACCGTGTCGTTAACGGTTATACGGCATTTATATACGTTGTTCTTTGAGGTTGTTACAAGTATCGAGGCAGTTCCGGCTTTCCTTGCAGTTACGACTCCCCTTTTTGAAACCGCTGCAACAGAGGGATTGGTAGAAGAATACAAATGCCCCTTACCACTCTTTGGCTTTAATGTAAATTTTTCGCTGATAAGCAGTTTTTTAGATGAATAATTAAGCTTTGCAGGTGCAGCTTCCACATTCTGAATACTTGTTTCAATCATTGCTGATGGGAAGGGGGTGAGGCAGCAAAGAAATACGACTGCCATGAAAGATACTATTTTTTTTAATGTTGACATACTTCCTCCTTATCTTTTGGCTTTATATGTGTTATGAAAATATGAATCAGACAAAGAAACTTCTTTTTTGTTTCGTTTGTAGTAAGCAGCATTACGTCCAGCCTCTTTCCCAATTAGATTCAGCCCCCATTGGTTTAGATGAATGCCATCATTTTGGTAGTAAGTATCAGGCAAAGAGGCAGCCTTTACAGAAACAAGTGCAAATCTATTGTCGGTTTTGCACAAATTAGTTTGTGCTTTTAGTATATCTCTATATGCAGAGTAATTACCGGTATATTTCCCGATTCGTATTAACAAACATTGCTCTACATCAGAATTCTTCATTATATATTCCATCATGCTTTTTAAATTTTCTTTGTAAAAATCAGAATCTGTACCGGCAAGACCATCGTTTTCGCCCTGCATAAAAACTAAATAACAGT
>CAYPIB010000030.1:0-25510 GCA_964410675.1 uncultured Roseburia sp. | reverse complement strand
AGAACGCACACAGGTGCTTATGGATTTAGCTAATAAAGTAAATGGACTTGTAATTGGAACGGGGGATATGTCTGAATTAGCACTTGGATGGGCAACCTACAATGGTGATCATATGTCGATGTATGCAGTGAATTCAGGAATTCCCAAAACACTTGTCCGGCATTTAGTTGCGTATTATGCAAAACAGTGTCAGGATGAGATGTTAAAGGGTATACTGGAGGATATACTTGACACACCTGTCAGTCCGGAATTGCTTCCGCCGGAGGAAGGGCAAATATCTCAAAAGACTGAGGATTTGGTAGGACCATATGAGTTGCATGATTTTTTCTTGTATTATATGCTGAGATGTAATTTTTCCCCATCAAAAGTCTATCGTTTGGCAAAATTATCATTTAAAAACACATATGACAATGATGTCATATTAAAGTGGTTAAAAATATTTTATCATCGTTTTTTTACACAACAATTTAAGCGTTCCTGCCTGCCGGATGGTCCAAAGGTCGGAAGCGTGGCATTATCTCCAAGAGGAGATTTGCGCATGCCTTCAGATGCATCCATTGCAGTATGGCAGGAGGAACTAGAGGAACTTTAATCAGTAATTTTATTCTGAGGCTGCCGGCATAACGGCAGCTTTTTCTAATGAATCGCCGATTGCCTCTAAAAGTATACTGCTGGTATACTTGTTGTCATCGGAATATGTAATATTTTCAAGGCTCTGGCTTTCATAAATTTGGTCTACAAGTTCCTCAAAGGCAGGCTCGATTAATGGATACATGGTTGTGACAGCCTCATCCAGGTTAACCAGCTGTATGGAATTAATATTATTTTCATCTACTACAACCTGAATATCTACGGCATTATTGTTTAAAATAAGGGAAGCAGTGTAAATTCCCGGTACATAATTAGCTGTAGAAGCAACAGGAGTATCAGTTTTTCCTTTGCCCTTCGGAAGGAACATAATAAGTAATAGAACAATAAAAAGAATCCCTAGAAGAACAAAAATTCCGGTGTAAATTAATTCTTTCATATGAAGCACAACAATTTTGGTTTTTGAACGCATAGTTTTTGCTCCTAAAGCAGTAGCATTTATATAAAGTATGTGTAATGCGCCTCAAATATGAAAAATTATTTAACCTGAGAGCCAAAAGGCATAAGTGCTAATTTAGCAAGCTTAAACATTTGCAAACCAAAGGGAATTCCGATAATGGTGATGCAGAGTATACAACCCATAACGGCGAACTCTACTGCCATAGGAATTCCGGATATAATCAGCCAAATGATATTAACTAACAAAGAAACAGCACCGCCTTCATACTCGACCTCCTTGCCAAAAGGAAAGAAGCTCAACTTCGCAAATTTAAAGCACTGTACTCCAACTGGTATACCGATAATGGTAATACACCATAGGCATCCGGCAAGGAACCAACTCAAACCACTAATAATTCCGCCAAATATAAACCATAATAAATTACCTAAGCATCCCATAAATATTGCCCCCTCTTATTATCTGTCAATTGTTTTATTATTTTATTATATCATAAATAATTGTGTAAAAGCGAATATGAGTTTATTGACAAAATTATAGAAATGCTGATATTATTTACTAGAAAAACTAAGTTAGATTCACCCCAGAAAGGAAGGCAGAAATGAATAAGTTTAACAAACAGGATATTTTAAACCTTGTAAAAGAACAAGATGTAGAATTCATCCGCTTACAGTTTACAGATATATTCGGAAACTTAAAAAATGTTGCCATTACTTCAAGCCAATTAGAAAAAGCATTAAATAATAAATGCATGTTTGACGGCAATGCAATTGAAGGGTTCGTAAGGATTGAGGAATCCGACATGTATTTACATCCAGACTTAAGCACACTTTCTATTTTTCCTTGGCGGCCACAACAGGGGAAGGTAGCAAGGCTTATTTGTGATATCTATCATCCGGATGGAAGGCCTTTTGAGGGAGATCCAAGATATATTTTAAAAAAAGCAGTACAGGAAGCGGCTGTGCTGGGATATGAATTTCAGGTTGGTCCTGAATGTGAATTTTTTCTTTTTCACACAGATGAAAATGGTCTTCCAACTACGATTACCCATGAGCAGGCAGGGTATTTTGACTTAGGGCCGATTGATTTAGGAGAAAATGCAAGACGTGACATGGTACTTACTCTGGAAGAGATGGGCTTTGTAATAGAGTCTTCTCATCATGAAATAGCACCGGCACAGCATGAAATAGATTTTCGCTATGGCGAAGCATTAAAAACAGCAGATGACATTATGACATTTAAGTTGGCGGTTAAGACCATTGCAAGGCGTCATGGACTGCATGCAACCTTTATGCCAAAACCAAAACAGGGAGTACACGGTTCCGGTATGCATATTAATATGTCTTTGCGCAAAGGCGGAATAAATATCTTTGCAGATGAAACCGATCAATTAGGACTTAGCAAAGAGGCATATTATTTTATTGGCGGAGTTTTAAAGCATATAAAGGGAATTACAGCCTTCACGAACCCCAATGTAAATTCTTATAAACGCTTAGTGCCGGGATTTGAAGCTCCGATTCACATCGCATGGAGTGTTGCAAACAGAAGTCCGCTCATCCGCATTCCGGCGGACGATGGAGAAAATACAAGAATTGAATTAAGAAGTCCCGATCCATCGGCAAACCCGTACTTGGCACTGGCCCTTTGCCTAAGAGCAGGTTTGGAAGGGATTAAAAATAAAATGACACCACCGGAAAGTATAAATTATAATATTTTTGAAATGACAGAAAAGCAAAAAGCAAAAAGCGCTATTGAATCGCTTCCGTCTAATTTAAGTGAAGCCATCCTAGAAATGAAAAAAGATAAATTTATTAAAAATGTAATTGGAGAGCACATTTTTAATAAATATGTGGAGGCAAAACAACAAGAGTGGGATACTTACACATCACAAGTGACGGAGTGGGAAATTGCGCAATATCTTTACAAGTATTAGGAGATAATGAAAAGGAGGACAGTCAGGAGGTATAAGAGTGACAAAAATTATTGTAGTCCTTCCTAAACTTGACGATGCAAAAAGTATTAAAAATATATTAGTACAAAATGGTTTTTCGTCTGTTGCGGTATGCACTTCAGGTGCTCAAACGCTCAGTTATGCCGATAATCTAAATGGTGGTATTATTATCAGTGGATATAAGCTGACGGATATGATGTACAATGAGCTTTATGACTTTATACCGCCGGATTTTGAAATGTTGCTGCTAGCCTCAAGGACAGTGCTGACAGAGTGCATCGGAAATGATATTATGTGTCTAGGCATGCCGCTAAAGGTTCATGAACTTCTAAATACGGTAACAATGATGGCGACCTCCCTTTCTTACAGGCTGAAGAAGAAAAAGAAGCAGCCAAGGACAAGGAATCCGCATGAAGCCGCATTGGTTCAGGAGGCTAAATGTCTGCTGATGAGCCGTAATAATATGACTGAAGAGGAAGCTCATCGATACCTTCAAAAGTGCAGCATGGATAATAGTACAAACTTAGTAGAGACAGCAAATATGGTACTGTCGATTATGAAAAGTTAGCACATGAATGAAAAGCAGTGTATTTTACACGGAGGGAAAAATATGAAATTTACAAAGATGCATGGCTGTGGAAATGATTATGTTTATATTAATGGCTTTGTGGAAACTGTGCCGAATAAACCGGAATTTGTAAAGGCAGCGAGTGATCGGCATTTTGGGATTGGAAGTGATGGTGTCATTTTTATCAATCCATCAAAGGAAGCAGATTTTGAAATGGAGATGTATAATGCAGATGGCAGCCGGTCGGAAATGTGTGGAAATGGAATCCGCTGTGTCGGCAAGTATGTTTATGATTATGGAATGACGGATAAAACAAATATTACTGTTATGAGTGCAGGAGCAGTTAAATATCTTGAATTGACGGTTAGGAATGGGAAGGTGGTCAAAGTTAGGGTAAATATGGGAAAACCAGAACTAAGAGCAGAACTGATACCGGTTATATCCCCAAATGACAGAGTCGTCGATGAAGAAATTTTAGTCGATGAAAAAACATATAAAATGACATGTGTGTCAATGGGGAATCCTCACGCAGTCGTATTTGTTGATGATGTGCATAATCTTCCAATCGAAAAAATAGGCCCTCATTTTGAACATCATAAGCTTTTTCCGAAGCGTACGAATACTGAATTTGTACAAGTAATTGACCGCACTCACGTACGGATGCGTGTATGGGAGAGGGGAAGCGGTGAGACTCTTGCATGCGGTACGGGATGCTGTGCAACTGCCGCAGCCTGCGTATTAAATAACTTGACTGAGGATACAATAACAGTGCAGGTACTCGGCGGTGAGATTTTTATTGAGTGGGACAGAAATGAAGATATTATTTATATGACGGGACCAGCAGAAACTGTCTTTGAAGGAGAAATAGCTTTATAAGGCAAAACCAACAGAAGGAAAGTGGGATTCATGTTTAAAATAAACGACAATTATTTAAAACTGCCGGGAAGTTATTTGTTTTCTACAATCGGGGAAAAAATAAATGCTTACGCAGCAGCTAACCCTGACAAAAAACTGATTCGTCTTGGCATTGGCGATGTGACTCAGCCGCTTGCCCCAAAAATCATTGATTCACTTCACACGGCGGTTAATGAGATGGGATGTGCCAATACATTTCATGGATATGCGCCGGATTTGGGCTATGAATTTTTGCGTCGTGCAATTGCAGAGAATGATTATAAAAGCAGAGGCTGCAATATCGGTATGGATGAAATTTTTGTATCAGATGGTGCTAAATGCGACTCGGGAAATATTCAGGAGATATTTAGTATTGATAATAAAATTGCTGTTTGTGATCCGGTATATCCGGTATATGTGGATACAAATGTAATGGCAGGAAGAACGGGTACTTATAATGCCGCAGCCGAGACATGGAGTGATGTAATTTACATGCCCTGTAATGCCGAAAATAATTTTGCGCCGAAGCTGCCAAAACAAGTGCCGGATATTATTTATTTATGTTTTCCCAATAATCCTACCGGATCAACAATCAATAAAGCGCAGCTGCAGGAATGGGTGGATTATGCAAACAAGCATGGAAGTGTTATTATATATGATGCAGCATATGAAGCATATATTTCTGAGGAAGATGTTCCTCACAGCATTTATGAATGTGAGGGTGCGAGAACTTGTGCAATTGAATTGCGTTCGTTTTCTAAAAATGCCGGTTTTACCGGGGTACGACTTGGATATACAGTAGTTCCAAAGGATTTAAAGGCCGGAGCGGTTTCCCTGCATGCTCTTTGGGCGAGACGCCATGGCACTAAATATAATGGTGCTCCTTATATTGTTCAGCGGGCGGGTGAAGCTGTATATTCTGCGGAAGGTAAAGCGCAGCTAAAGGAACAGGTTGCCTACTATATGAGAAATGCAAAATATATTTTGGAAGGATTAAAAGATGCCGGTTATTCCGTTTCAGGTGGTGTAAATGCACCTTATATATGGCTGAAGGCACCAGATGGTATGACAAGCTGGGAATTTTTTGATTATTTGCTTGAACGTGCAAATGTGGTCGGTACACCGGGTTCGGGCTTTGGTCCGAGCGGTGAGACATATTTTAGGCTGACGGCATTTGGTTCTTATGAAAGTACTGTAGAAGCAGTTGATAGAATAAAAAGACTTTAATATATAATATAAGGCATGATACTGCTTTACTTAAATAGTATCATGCCTTTTTAAAAAATTACATATAAACCAATAAAAACAAAAGATGAAACGTATTAATACAAGGAGGGATTTTGTGAGTGAGGAGCAATTCTGGGATAATATGGCCCGGATGAAAGCAGGCGAAAAGGATGGTCTCAAAGCGATTTATGAAGCTTATATGCCGTATCTGTATTCCTTTATTCTGCAAAGAGTAAAAAGCCGGGAAGACGCGGAGGATATTGTGAGTGAATTGTTTTTAAAGCTATGGCGGCTGGCAGCGGGCTACGAGCCAAGGAAAGGCCATAAGGCATGGCTTACAACAATCGCAGGAAATATGGCAATTGATTTTTTGCGTAAGAGGAAGAAGGAAGAACTGACGGACTTTTCAGAAGGAGATACCGCTTTTGAGGCAAACAGCCGGAATTCACAAGGGCTTAAGCAATTAAATAAAGAGGCATCAAAAAAACAATCAACCGAAGAAGAGGTAATTGGCAACACTTTTTTTACAGATATGCTTAGTATTTTAAAAGACAAAGAAAAGCAAATTATCTACTTAAAGCTGGCGGGTGAGCTGACATTTAAAGAGATAAGTCAATTATTAAAAGAACCAATTGGGACAGTAACATGGCGATACAATGCGGCCATAAAAAAATTAAGGAGGTGTGGTTATTTTGAGTAAATCAATAAAAGAACAATTAAATAATGAGATTAATAACCAGATGCCTTCCATTGACTTATGGAACAAAATTGAAAGCAGCCTTCCCAAGCAGATGGGGGAAGAGGAGGCCAGAGAAGAGCTGGACAAACTGGCTCAAAATAAACAACAGCATACAAGGAACAGAGTTTTACCATATGCCGGGGTATTGGCGGCAGCTTGCGTTTGCTTCGTTTTTATATATGCATCCTCTCAATTTAATATAAAGAATCATGATAGCGCGTCTGAAATGATGCAGGATAATACCCAGAGTGATGAGGCTGCTAGTATAAATGAGAGCGCCGCGGCGGAAGAAGAAAGCGCAGATATGATGGAAGAAGCTGTGGCAGAGGAAAGTGCAGATATGGTGGAGGAAGCTGTGGCAGAAGATACAGCAGCCGGTGAAGTAGAAGAAGGTGCTGAGTATGAGGAAAGTTTATCTCCTCAAAAGCAGATGAGCAATGAAGATAATATAAAGGATGAGGTAAGCAACGGTGAAACAAGAGATATTATTTACGAGAAGATACAGATTAAAATTGTAGATATTATGACTGAAAATGATTTGCCTCATTATTTAGTACAGATTATGGAATCAAATCCGGACAGTCCATTTAAAAAGGATGAACAGATTAAGTTAGTAACAGACACTTATTCGGGAAATGCTTTAATATTAAACGCAGATTACCTTGTAGATTTAAGTTTAACAGAGGATAAAGAGACATACCGCCTCGTACTTATTCATAAATAAAAATAATTCCAAAATAACCCATAAATTAAGTTCCTCCTAACGTATTTATACTATCTGATTAAAAAATATGTTGGGAGGAATTAATTATGAAAAAAAGAATCTATGAAAGACTAATAACAATTTTACTTGTTACAACCTTAGGAATGAGCATGCTTACCGGTTGCGGACAAAAGGAAAAGCAGGAAGTACATGACACCGGCATGCAAGAAACCGGCGAGGAAATGCCGGAGGAAAGTACGGCAACGGCCGAAGAAGATGGCTTTACATGGGATAGTGCAGAAACGGCTGAGGAAGATGGATTTACATGGGACAGCGATGAGAGTGAAAGTAATATTAGTGAGACTCCATCTAATTCCTACGATTCAAGAGGGGCAGCAGAACAACCATCAAAACAAGCCTCAAGACAGGAAAGTATGGTTGCGGATCAAATTTCCGATACGATGGATTATGAGGATGACTATAAAAGCAGAAGTTTTGAGGAAGAAGAATACAGTTATTTTAGAGAAAATTCCTTTGTTGATGCAAGAGAAGAAAGTACATCAACTTTTGCGGCAGATGTTGATACTGCCTCATATTCTAATATAAGGAAAATGATTAAGGAAGGTTATTATGCATCAGAAATACCCGAGGATGCAGTACGGATTGAAGAAATGATTAATTATTTTGAATATGACTTAAAAAAGCCTCAGAACGGAAAACCTTTTGGAATTACGGTTGAGACAGGTAATTGTCCATGGAATAACCGAAATATGCTTGTCATGGTTGGAGTGAGCACTGAGAAAATTGATCTATCGGAGGATGTTCCTTCTAATCTTGTTTTTTTACTGGATGTATCCGGTTCTATGTGTGATGAAGATAAACTGCCGCTTTTACAGCGGTCATTTGGAATGTTAGCCGAACAATTGACAGAAAAAGACCGGGTTTCAATTGTAACGTATGCAGATGGTGATCAGGTAGTTTTAGAAGGGGCAAGAGGGAATGAAACCGCAAAAATAATGAGAGCACTTAATAATCTTGAAGCAGGCGGTTCAACGAACGGAGGAGCCGGTATTCAAAGAGCATATAAGTTAGCAGAAGATAATTATGTTGAGGGTGGTAATAACAGGGTTATTTTAGCGACAGATGGAGATTTAAACGTTGGTGTTACGAGTGAAGAGGAATTGGAAGAATTGATTACAGATAAAAAGAAAGGTGGCGTTTTCTTATCGGTTTTGGGGTTTGGCACTGAAAATATAAAAGATAATAAAATGGAGCTGTTAGCGGACAAAGGTAATGGGAATTATAGTTATATAGACAGTGTGAAAGAAGGAAGAAAGGTTTTTGTGGAGGAGCTTGGTGCGACACTAAAAGCAGTTGCAAAGGACGTAAAGCTTCAAATGGAATTTGACGATAAGTATGTAAAATCCTATCGTTTAATCGGATATGATAATCGGGTAATGAATAATGAAGATTTTACCGATGATAGAAAAGACGGCGGCGAAATCGGGGCAGGGCACAGTGTCGTAGCATTCTATGAGGTTGAGCCAGCAAATGAGTTTTCAAAAACATATCGTGAAGATAGAAGCAATATGCTTGGCGGAAAGAAATTTGCTACGCTTCGGATTCGCTATAAAGAACCTGAGGGTACAAAGAGTATGGAAGTAAGAGGTGATATAACCGGAACAAATAGTATGAATGCAAGCGAAGATTTTCTATTTGCTTCCTGTGTGGCTGAATTTGGATTATTATTAAAAAATAGTGAATATAAGGAAAACGCTGACTATGAATCAATTTTGAGTAGATTGGACAAATTAAAAAAGGATGATTATAAAGAGGAGTTTGAACAATTAGTATATTATGCAAGAGATAATTATTTGTATGATTAACTTAATAAAATGAAACCGTATACTTGCAATTCAAAAACGAGTATGATAAAATTCACCACATAAGTATAAATGCATAGATGGAGACTCTTCTTTGGGAAGATGACAGGAAATGAAAGCCGCCGACTGAGAGCTTTCTACATCGGAAAAGAGAAAGGGAACACTTCGGAGCAGATTAGAAATAATCCGTTGCACGCGTTAAGTGTATGAGTGGAGAACATTTCTCAATACGGGTGGTACCGCGGATAATATATTCGTCCCGAAGCAGTTTTTGCTGCTTCGGGATTTTTTATATGATAGGAAAGAGAACTTTCCTATCATATAAAAATCCTCCGGGAGGATGCGCACTCGCGCGAAGCTGTAATTTGCCGCAAGGCGGCCGCGCTCGGCGCGAGATTCTGCAAAGCAGAATCTTTCTTATAACATAGAAAAGATTTTCTTAAATGGAGGGAAAAGAAATGGCAGATATTATTACAGATGAAATAATTGAACATGTTGGAATTTTAGCAAAGCTGGAGCTTTCAGAAAAAGAAAGGGAACAGTCAAAGCTGGATATTGGTAATATGCTTCAATATGTGAGTAAGCTGAATGAGCTTAATACAGATGAGATTGAGCCGATGAGTCATGTGTTACGGGTTGACAATGTATTTCGTGAAGATGTTGTCACGAATGGAAATGATAAAGAAAATATATTGAAAAATGCACCGGCGCAAAAAGAGGGGATGTTTGAGGTTCCCCGTACGATAGAATAAAGAAAGGAGACATCAGCTATGGATATTTTAACATTAACAGCGGTGCAGTTAGCAGCCCATATAAAGGCTAAGAAAATAACAATCAGAGAAGCGGTAGAGGCAGTATTTGAACAGGTAGAAAAAGAAGAAAGCAGCTTAAACTGTTATGTGACACTGGATAAAGACGGTGCACTGGCAAAGGCTGATGTATTACAGGAAAAGGTTGACACAGGTGAGTCTCTTGGTCCCCTGTTTGGTGTGCCGGTGGCAATCAAGGATAACCTTTGCACAAAAGGCATGCTGACGACTTGTGCTTCTAAAATATTATATAATTTTATTCCGTCTTATACTGCGGAGGCAGTCAGCAAATTAGAAGCGGCGGGAGCACTCATCATCGGAAAAACAAATATGGATGAGTTTGCTATGGGCTCCACAACGGAAACCTCTTATTTTGGCCAGACAAAAAATCCGTGGAATACAGAGCATGTACCGGGTGGCTCATCAGGCGGCTCGGCAGCAGCGGTTGCGGCAAAGGAATGTTTTTTTGCACTGGGTTCCGATACGGGCGGTTCCATCCGGCAGCCGGCTTCTTATTGCGGTGTAGTAGGAATGAAGCCAACATACGGCACTGTGTCTAGGTATGGTCTTGTTGCATATGGCTCTTCACTGGATCAGATTGGACCGCTTGCAAAGGATGTGACCGACTGCGCTGCTATTCTTGAAGTAATTTCGTCGCATGATGAGAAGGATTCTACCAGTATCAAAAGACAGGATACGGACTTCACAAAGGCACTGATTAATGATGTAAAGGGGATGAAAATAGGTATTCCCAGAGATTATTTATTGGAAGGGTTGGATTTAGAAGTAAAGGGTGCGGTTTTGGCTGCGGCAAAGGTATTAAAAGAAAAGGGTGCTATTGTTGAAGAGTTTGATTTAAGCCTGGTAGAATATGCAATTCCGGCATACTATACAATTGCTTCTGCAGAAGCAAGCTCTAATCTGGAACGATTTGACGGCATCAAATATGGTTACCGCACAAAGGAATTTGAAGGTCTTCATAATATGTACAAGAAAAGCCGTTCTGAGGGCTTTGGTGAGGAAGTAAAGAGAAGAATTATGCTAGGCTCTTTTGTATTAAGCTCAGGATATTATGAAGCGTATTACTTAAAGGCACTTAAAGTAAGAGCACTTATTCAAAAAGCTTTTCAGAAAGCTTTTGACAAATATGACATTCTTTTAGGTCCGGTTGCACCGACAACAGCCCCAAAGCTTGGCAGGAGCCTTTGCGACCCGCTTAAAATGTATCTGGGGGATATTTATACAATATCAGCAAACTTAGCCGGATTACCGGGCATTAGCGTTCCGTGCGGTAGTGACAGTAAAGGTCTTCCAATCGGTTTACAGCTTCTTGGAAATAGTTTTGAAGAGAAAAAATTGATTCAGACAGCTTACACGTATGAGCAGGCAAGAGAAAGCGTTTCCCGCATGAACAAGGAGGGAATATAGTATGGCAAGAGAATATGAAACGGTAATTGGCTTAGAGGTCCATGTGGAACTGGCAACTAAAACAAAGATTTTCTGCGGCTGTACGACGCAGTTTGGCGGAGCCCCGAACACACATACTTGTCCTGTTTGTACAGGAATGCCGGGAAGTCTGCCCGTACTCAATAAGCAGGTTGTGGAATATGCAATTGGTGTCGGACTTGCCACGAACTGTTCCATTACAAAATATTGTAAGTTTGACCGAAAAAATTATTTTTATCCGGATAATCCGCAAAACTATCAAATATCGCAGCTGTATCTGCCAATCTGTCGTAACGGCGGTATTGAAATTGATACACCAAAGGGTAAGAAGGTAATCGGAATTCATGAGATTCACATGGAAGAGGATGCAGGTAAACTGATTCACGATGAGTGGGAGAATTGTTCTCTTGTAGACTATAACCGTTCCGGTGTCCCGCTTATTGAAATTGTATCAGAGCCGGATATGAATAGTGAAGAGGAAGTCATTGCTTATTTGGAAAAGTTAAGGCTGATAATACAATATTTAGGGGCATCGGATTGTAAGCTGCAGGAAGGTTCTATGAGGGCTGATGTCAATCTCTCAGTAAGAGAGGCGGGCAGTAAAGAGCTTGGCACGAGAACAGAGATGAAAAATTTAAATTCCTTTAAGGCAATTACGCGTGCCATAGAGGGGGAACGGAGCAGACAGATAGAATTACTTGAAGAAGGAAAGCCTGTCATCCAAGAGACAAGAAGATGGGATGATGCTAAGGAATGCTCTTATACAATGAGAAGCAAGGAAGATGCGCAGGACTACCGATATTTTCCGGAGCCGGACTTAGTGCCGATTTCGATTGGTGACGAATGGCTTACGGCAATAAAAGCGAGGCAGCCGGAGTTTCGTACTGAAAAAATGATTCGTTACAAAGAACAGTTTGGCTTACCGGATTATGATATTGAAATTATTACCGGAGCAAAAGCACTGGCCGGCTTATTTGAAGAAACAGTTGCGATTTGCCCGCTTCCAAAGCAAGTATCAAATTGGATTATGGGAGAGACGATGCGTCTGTTAAAGGAACGGGCAATGGAACCTGAAAATATTCACTACACACCGGAAAATCTTTCAAAGCTGATCAGGCTTGTTGAAAACAAGGATATAAATTTTAGTGTTGCTAAAGAAGTTTTTGAGGTGATGTTTGATCAAAACATTGATCCAAAGAGTTATGTGGAGGAGAAAGGGTTAATGACTGTAAAGGATGAGGGAGCACTTCGAAAAACAGTGACAGAGATAATTGCAGGGAACCCGCAATCGGTAGAAGATTATCGAAACGGCAAACAAAAAGCAATTGGCTTTTTGGTTGGACAAACGATGAAAGCAATGCAAGGGAAAGCAGATCCCGTTAAGATTAATGAACTGCTGAAAGAATTATTATAATAAAATAAAACATAAAAAGTGCGTTTCTTTTCATGAAAACGCACTTTTTGTATTTTAACTTAAGTGTTACGCAATCCTTTTGGAAAAGGGGAATCATCTCTTAGACCGGAACGGTTTCGGCCCAGCTTTAAACCGGCATTATTATATTCATTTCGCTCCGCAATCATTTGACTGCGATACGTTAATAAATCTAAATAATCAATGATGAAGTCCAGACTTTTATCATCAAGAGATAGGATTGCATGTGTAATATGGCTGACGCTCACTCCGTCACGAATAGGTTTTGAAAGCTGCTGCATATCATAAGTGATATCTGTTCTTCCGAGTAAGTAGTCAGTAGAAACATGAAAATATTCAGCCAGTCTGCATAAGGTTTCAAAATCAGGTTCATGCGCACCGGTTTCATAATTTGAAATAGTACCTACTGAAATATTAAGATAATCGGCCAAATCTTTTTGGCGCAAATGTTTATCTTTACGTAACTCTGAAAGCACGTCGCTTAAAGCCATGAAATCGCACCTCCTTTTGAAAATACAATATAAATTATTTTACAGTATTTCCAATCAGAGCGAACACATACATAGGAAAATCATAATTGCATCTAAAAACACTGCTCTAATTTTAACATATCTAAAATTAAAACAGTGTATTTAGGTATACAATATTCAATTATTCTTCAAATAGATAGCGGATAAAATCAATGGCAGTATCTAATCGTTTTGTTGTATTTGAAATAGTTACAATCGGTGGATTTTCCTTTAAGTATCCATTATTAAACATTAGCTTTTTAATATCGTCACCATAAAATCCAATCGGTATCGTACCATCGTCTTCATAAGTAAAATAATAAAGCCTGTCTTTTACCTTTTCAAACAGTTCAGCAGGAAGTGTTTCTTCAAGATTACAAAAAGCAGCCACCTCAGCATAGTCCTTAATCACCCACTCATCCGCAACGATAATATCAAAACTGCTTGTCTGCAGCATTGCCATCATTCGTTGTGAACTCGCAAGGGATGAATTATCGGCAGAATTTTCATCCATATTAATAGAAATATCGAAACGCGCCGGATGTTCATTAATATCGATATTTCGTGATGACACATAGTCATCAATCAGTGGAGTATCGGCATCTGTCATATAATTGCAATTGACTAGTGCAAGATAAATACTTGGTTCTTTACTGCTTTCTATCCAGCCGGTAATAAAAAGTACTGCACAAACGGTAATAACGATACCTCCCAATAACCAGAATTTATAATAGTACCAAAAATATTTAAGCTTATCTTTGAAAGGCTTATCCTTTAACTTGTCCCGCTGCATTTTAACTTCTTCTTTTATCATAGTAAACTCCTAAACAAAAATTTTTATATTCATCTGTTGAATATCATATATGGTTTTAGAATGAGGTGCAAGGAAAGACTAAAAATTTGTTTAAAATTTTATAATTGAGAGCAGAAAAAAACATGACAAAAGTCATATAGGCTTCCTGTCTTTTGGCACTAAAATTCTTTCATGCAGTGTGCTAATATTTAAACATCAAAAGACATGTGGAGGATGAAAGGAAATAACTATGAGTGAAATAATTGTAAAAACGGAAGGGCTTACAAAAAAATATGATAATAGAGCAGTTGTGGATTCATTAGGATTAGAAATAAAAAAGGGCGAGGTATTTGGTCTGCTTGGCCCAAACGGAGCCGGAAAAAGTACGACGATCAATATGCTTTGTACCGTTATAAAGCAAACAGCGGGTGAAATTTCACTTTTTGGATATGACTTAAAAAAAGATGCAAAGAAGATTTTGCCAAAGCTTGGTTATATTCCGCAGGAACTGGCAATTCATGATAAATTAAATGCATGGGAAAATGTTGAGTTATTTGCATCCTTGTATGGGCTGAAAGGAAATGAATTAAAGCAGGCAGTAGAAGATGCATTGAAATATGTCGGTCTCTCGGAAAACCGGAATCAATTTGCAGGGAATTTTTCGGGCGGTATGAAAAGGAGGCTCAATATTGCCTGTGCTGTTGCTCACCGACCGGAACTTCTTATTTTTGACGAGCCGACAGTTGGCATCGATCCGCAGTCACGTAATTTCATACTTGAAAAAATAAAAGAGAGCAATAAAAATGGAACATCTATTATTTATACAAGCCACTACATGGAAGAGGTAGAAGCGCTTTGCTCCAGGATTGCCATTATGGATAATGGCAAAATCATCGCGGTAGGTTCTGGTAACGAGTTAAAACAGTTAGTGAGTAAAGATGAAACTAAAAAGATTACATTAGAAGAGGTTTTCCTTGTCCTAACAGGGAAAAAGCTTCGCGATTACGTAGAGAAATAGGAGGAATTGCTGTGCCTTTTATATTAATAAAAAACAACTTAAAGCTGATACTTAGAAGTAAGTGGATTGTTATAATTTTAGTTTTCGGATATGTTGCTGTTACGGCTGTTGTTAGTGGTGCGTTTGAAGAGTTAATGAAATCATATAATGTAAAAAAAGAATTTCAAGCAGGATACCGCATAGATGAATCAAGTGAATACTTCAATCATATGCAAATGATAAAAGAAAGGGCATTAGAAGCCGGAATAACTTTTGTGGATTACCCTTTGGGAGAAATAAAACAAATTCTTGAAACAAATAATTGTCTGGTATTTGTAGAATTTAATAAAAAAGATTATGCCATTTATAGAACAAATGAGAATAAGGCAGAAGGGGCTGTTTTAGAATATTTCTTAAACCGTTTAGTAAGCGGTTTGCCCGCTGGCCAAAATCCCGGGGCAGATATAAAAGAAGTTCAAATTCCATTTAAGCAGCTTAAGGCAATGCCAAATGTTGAAGCAAAAGATTATTATGGAATTGCATATATCGTTTACTTTATTTGGTTCAGCTATATTTGCCTGACTCCGATTTTTTCGAGTGAACGTAAATATGGAATAGATAAAAAATATAAAACAACTCCTATATCTAACTTTGGATTGTATCTTGCCAAGGCAATTCCAGGTGTGATTGTTATTGTTACAGAAATCCTTTTGAGTGTACTATTAGCAACCTATCTTTTTCACATTAAATGGGGGAATTATCCTTATACAATCTTAATCTTATTTTTGAATGTTTTAGCGGGAACGGCACTGGGACTGATGTTTAGCCTTATATTTCGAAATTTAGCCATTTCAGTTGCTTCTTCATTTACCGTTATTACTGCGTTGGGTTTCTTTGGCGGTACCTTTGAAACATATCTGTACTCTTCGTATCCTCCGCTGTTAAAACAATTGTCACCTGTTTATTATGTGAACAGAGTACTCATAGAATATTCTGCTATGGGAAAAAGTGATTATACAGTAGTATGTATTTTATATTTGGCAGCAGTGATTATTGTTTGTTCTATTATCGGTATAGCAGCTCAAAGTATTAAAAGGGAGGAAAAAGTATGAGCAGATTTTATGTACTTGTTAAGACCGGGCTTAAGTTATTGCTTCGAAATAAAGGATTCTTATTTTTTCTAATTGTATTACCCATATTAGCGCTGCTTCTTTTAAATATAAAAATAAATTCAAAAGAATACAATATAGAAACAAATGATGAAAAGGAAGTAATTAGGGAGTTAGAGCTTGCTGACAGTAAAATTGTATATTTAGCTGACGCATCAAAATTTTCTGTCAAAGTTTACGATAGTTCGAATTCAAAGCTTTCTGACTATGTATTGAATAACTTGGCTGCTATGGGAATATTTGAGATTTATAGGTATCATTCGGAAGATATGTCGGAAGAAGAAATTTTTAATTTAGCAAAAGAAAATGCTATGAATGATCGAATTGGTGTTATTTTGTATATAAAACCTAATTTTGAAAAAGGGCTTTTTTTAGGAGAAATAGAAAATGCCATGACTGTCTTTGGTATGGCAGAGGATGACCGCTGTGATTTATTTAGGGATTCGTTAAATGAAACGATGACCGTGCTTGCGGCTTATGCAAAAGAGGTAAATTCAGATAAGAATAAATTAGAGGAATATTTAGACAAAGCAGAAGAGGCTTATCCGCAAAAAACAATCGTGACAGTTAATCTAAATGAGGGCAAAGAATTAAGTACGCTGCAGGAAAGTTTATTGAGTAATATTGGTTTTTCGATTTCGATTTTAGGTCTTGCTTTTTTATTCAGCGGAGTTTTTATTGCCTGGATTGTAATTGAAGAAAGAAATAATGGCATATTTATGAGAATAACATTAAGCAATATTGCAAATTGGGAATATATTGTATCTAAGCTTGTGATTTCAGTTATGATTACTATAATACAAACAATATTAATTGGAATTTCGCTCCCTATTTTAGTACATGTTGAAATAGGAATCAATCGTTTCAGCTATTTGGCAATGATTTTTATGCTGGGATTGATTTTTAATACACTGAGCCTATGTGTGGGAACGATGATCGGCAATGTAATGACAACTAATTTTGTGACGTTTTTAGTGTGGACTATGTCTTCGCTTTTGTCGGGTGTTTATTTACAGGGATCAGGGAAAATAGGAGGTGTAATTGATCCAATTTCCAAGCTGACACCACAAAAATGGTTTTTAGAAGGAGTAAAAATGCTGATGCGCGGAGAAAAACATGCATATTTAACTATGATTTCGGTGACGGCAGCTTTTTTAATTGTTATAATGTCCATAGGAGCAGCTGGCTTAAAATTTAAAAGAGAGGTATAAAATGAGCGAACAGATTCGTGAGAATTATTTTCCATTGCTTAAGTTAATAATCGTGATTGGGATGGAAATATATATTATAATTTTTACGGAAATATTAACAGGAGCAGCCGGTGAGGTGCTCCTGTTTCTGGCGTTGTTTTTAGCAGCGGTCACAAGCTTTGAATTTGCAGCAGGTAAAAAAAGGCTCTTTTTTTTAACAATGGAAGCCATAATCGTATGCGTGCTTGTATTCTTTTATGAGCAGAATTGTGTTCTGTTATTAACAATAGCAATCCTGGATTTAAAAACAATTTTACATAATAATAATTTAACCGGATATGCCGCAGTGCTTTTACCTCTTTTTTTTGTGCCGGGTAATCGTCTAATATATTATATTTTGCCGGTATTTTTTATTACGATTATTTACTTTCAGCACAATAGTATCATAAGATCATATCAAAAACAGATGAAAGAGGATATACTTGAGGAAGAACAACTAAAGAGAAGCATTTATAACAGCCATGAGGAGCATCTTAAGTTACTTAGAAAAAGCCGGATGGATTCAGAAAATCTGATTTTAGAGGAACGGGCAAGAATTTCACAGGCGCTGCATGACAAGCTTGGTCACAGTATTAATGGTTCTTTGTATCAATTAGAGGCATGTAAGGCACTCATAAACCACGACAAGACGCAGACAGAGGGAATGCTTCAGGCAGTCATTGACAGTTTAAGAGGCAGTATGGATGAAATACGAAGTATTTTAAGGAGAGAGAAGCCTGACAAGCATAAAATGGCACTTTTACAGCTGTACGGGCTTTGTGATGAGTGTAAAAGTAAGTATGGAATAGAGACAGAATTATCAATAGAAGGGGATAGTACATTGATCCCTGCACAGTTGTGGGAAATTATTTTAGATAATACATTTGAAGCTATTTCGAATGCACTGAAATATGCACAATGCACGAGGATACACATACAAATTTTAATTGTTAATAAGCTTGTAAGGTGTACCGTTTCTGATAATGGAATTGGCGCCCCAAATCTTGAGGACGGTATGGGAATTGCAGGTATGAGAAAGAGGGTTCGAGGTGTCAATGGTGTTTTGGATTTTGAAACCCAGGCAGGCTTTACAATTAATATGCTGCTTCCGCTGGAAAGTTTTAGCGTACTTGGCGGTATAGGAGGAAAGAATGAATAAAATAAAAGTGATTATTGCTGATGACGATAATTTTGTAAGAGACGGCATGAGAATTATTTTAAGCTTGGATGAAGAATTCGAGGTTGCAGGGTGCGCCCAAAACGGGCATGAAGCAGTTATGCTTGCAAGGAAACAAAATGCGGATGTTATCCTTATGGATATTCAGATGCCTGTAATGGATGGAATCGAGGCAACGAAAGAAATTGTAGAGGGAAATCTCGGAAGGGTACTAATACTTACAACCTTTGACGATTATGAGCTTGTCAGCAGGGCTATGAAAAGCGGCGCAAAAGGATATCTAATAAAAAGCCATACACCGGAAGAATTAAAGGATATGATAAAATCCATTTATAAAGGTGTAAGTGTTATGGATGAAACGATACTTAAAAAGCTGACGCTGCAATCAAGCGAACGGCAGGCAGATGGATTTGTGGCGAAAAATTTTACGGCAAGGGAATTGGAAATTATAAAACTGGTAGCAGAGGGGCTTTCAAATAAAGAAATTTCAGGTAAATTATTTATTAGTGAAGGAACTGTTAAAAATTATATCAGTACTATTTTGGAGAAAGAGAATCTGTCACATAGAACAGCACTTGCGGTTTATTATTTAACCGGAAGAAAAAGTGAGTAAATAAGAAAGCAATCTTTTCCCTTCTCTTACTTGTAAAAAAGATTAAAATGTACTATTATTAATTTATATAACTTTACGGAAGGAGCAGGAGATTATTCCTGAATTGTATATGAGTGAAACCTTTATCGAATTATTAATTAAAAGAAAGACAAATGTGTTGCAAAAGATTTTGCAATATTTTTTTATGGTTATCGCGGTAATCGGAGTTTTATTGGGGATTTTGGGCAGTCCAACAATACTTTTGGCAGGAGTTATATTCGGAGTTATTACATACTTCGCAAGAATGTATACTAATGTAGAGTATGAATATCTCTTCCTAAATAAAGAACTTACAATAGACCGGATTTTAGGAGAGTCAAAACGTAAAAAAATGGCTGACTTTGATATGCAGAGAATGGAAATACTGGCACCGTCTGAATCACATCGTTTAGACAGCTACCGTGACAGGAAGTGTGTGAATCATGACTTTACGTCCAAACAAGAGGATAGTAAGCCGTATACATTTATTTATGCCGGAGATAACGAAGTTGCTAAAGTAAGTATTGATATGACGGATGAATTGTTCAAAGCTATTCGTGATATCTCTCCAAGAAAGGTATTTTCAGATTGACACTAAATGGGAAATTTGATACACTTTTCAAAATATATAGGGGATAAAGCATTGGGGAGTTTATGACAAACTAGAAGACGAACGGAGGAAATTTACAATGGGTCAGATTATTGGCGAAGGAATTACTTTTGACGACGTACTGCTTGTACCATGTTATTCTAAAGTAATTCCAAATCAGGTGGATTTATCCACTTACTTGACACAAAAAATCAAATTAAACATTCCAATGATGAGTGCTGGAATGGACACGGTTACAGAGCATAGAATGGCAATTGCAATGGCCAGACAGGGCGGCATCGGTATTATTCATAAGAATATGTCTATCGAGGCGCAGGCAGAAGAGGTAGACAAGGTAAAACGTTCTGAAAACGGTGTTATTACTGATCCATTTTCATTGACAGCCAATCACACATTAAAGGATGCCGAAGAACTGATGGCAAAATACCGTATTTCCGGTGTGCCAATAACGGAAGGGCGTAAGCTTGTAGGTATTATTACCAATCGTGATTTAAAGTTTGAAACAGATTTCTCCAAAATGATAAAAGAGTCCATGACATCAGAAGGACTGATTACAGCAAAAGAAGGTATTACATTAGAAGAGGCTAAGGCAATTCTTGCCAAGGCAAGAAAAGAAAAACTTCCGATCGTAGATGATAATTACAATCTAAAGGGGCTTATTACAATAAAGGATATTGAGAAAACAATAAAATATCCGTTATCGGCAAAGGATTCCCAGGGAAGACTTCTTTGCGGTGCCGGTGTAGGTATTACAGCAAATGTACTAGATAGAGTAGCAGCATTAGTAGAAGCCAAAGTAGATGTTATCGTTTTAGATTCTGCCCATGGACATTCCGAAAATGTATTGCATTGTGTACGTTTAATTAAAGAAAAATATCCAGAATTACAAATTATTGCCGGCAACGTAGCAACCGGCGAAGGTACAAAGGCATTAATAGAAGCAGGAGCGGATGCGGTAAAAGTAGGGATTGGACCGGGTTCTATTTGTACCACCCGTGTTGTAGCAGGAATTGGTGTGCCCCAGGTTAGTGCGATTATGTCTGCATATGAAGTGGCAAAAGAGTATAATGTTCCAATTATTGCTGATGGCGGTATTAAATATTCCGGCGATATGACAAAAGCAATTGCGGCAGGCGGCAGTGTTTGTATGATGGGCAGTATTTTTGCGGGGTGTGATGAATCACCGGGTATTTTCGAATTATTCCAAGGACGTAAATATAAAGTATACCGCGGAATGGGTTCCATTGCGGCAATGGAAAATGGCAGCAAGGATCGTTACTTCCAGTCGGATGCAAAAAAGCTTGTTCCTGAAGGGGTCGAAGGCCGTGTTGCTTATAAGGGTACTGTCGAAGATACTGTGTTTCAGTTAATGGGCGGGCTTCGTTCCGGCATGGGCTATTGCGGAACCGGAAGTGTTGAAGAGTTAAAAAATAATGGTAAATTTGTGAAGATTACAGCGGCTTCCTTAAGAGAAAGCCATCCACATGACATTCATATTACGAAAGAGGCTCCTAACTATAGTGTAGATGAGTAAGGTTTTGACGGCTATGATATTTTATATACGAAATGAAGTGCAATCCGCCTTAAAAAGGCGGGGCACTTATATCTATTTTGGATCAATTGTCATTCTGAGCCTTTTAGCTAATATTGCAATGATTGCCTTTCGTACTATTTATGGCATGAATGAAGGTGCTTTTGGCTATAATCTTATTTATTTTGCAGAATGGTGCTTTATTGTTCCTTATTACAGTACGATCTTAATAGCAGATATTGTATTCGGAAAGACATGTCCTAATCCGAGAATAAAAGACAGAACAACAATCGGCTTATCCAGAACACAGCTGTATATCGGAAAGTTTCTGGGTGAACTTTGTGTTGGCTTTGTTTTTTTAGTCGCTGCAATCCTTTGTTATGTTGGAATCACCTATTTATTTATGGCAGCAGACGGCACTATGGAGACTTGGGTAATTACTGATTTCTGTAAGGCAGCATTCACAGCTTCTCCTTTATGGATTGCTGGTGTTTCCATTGGAAACAGCGTATTGTTCTTATTTAAGAGGAAGAAGTATGCATATATAACATTTTTTTCAATTACTTTAATAATCCCAAGAATAATTATGTTTCTGTCAGCAGAGCCATTATCAATCGGCGCATGTCATTTTTTTAAAGAATATATTCTCTTAACACCAAGATTTAATGAATTACCTTATTATGCTACGTTAAGTGTATCAAAAATTATAATCTTAGGTGTTGCTTACACAATCCTGTCAATGGTAATCGGATTAATAAGCTATCGCAAAAGAGAATTTTAAGTAAAATTATGAGGTGAGAGCGTTGGATAACCAATGGAAGACTGGAAATAAAGAAGTTCAAGTTATACAGGATAAATTTTGCCGTCTTGGTCGTTTTTTTGCCTGTTGTTTAAATGAAAACGGGGAGCGGATGACTCGTATTTCAGGGAAAAATTCGGATATAGAAGTATTAAAAAAGGCAGTGAGTGATGAGCAGCTCTATGAACTGTTCAATAAAATGAAAGAAAGCGTTCTTGAAGATCAGATTGTGGAAGATACTGCATATGATAATCTCAAGATAGCAGCAATTGGGTATAAAATGGAAGGCAGGCTGATATATTGTTGGCTTGCTTATTGTGTTTTAAGCCCGGAAGAGTCTGTTGGAAACAAACCGGTTTTAACTAATATCAAACGAACGACGACAGAAAAATATTTTTATGAGACGGTTGATTTTTTGAGATTGTTTGTTGTTCATTTAAATAATGCTAAAAATATCGCACTTGATGTAGAAGTAGAAAAGCAAAAATCTAAAACAAATCACAAGCAGATGGCAGAAGAACTAAGACGCTCAGAATATTTTACGAGTGCCTTACAACTGTTAGACAGTGAAGAAGCATTTGAAAAGATTGCAGAAAAAATATTGATGCTTGCAGGCAGCTATGTTGAAGCCAGTGCAGCTCAGCTTATTAAGGTTGACAAGACCGGTGATTATATAGAAGTTTTGATTGAATGGTTAAATGAGGGGATTACCTCTAGCTTTGACCGGACAAAAGGCATCGAGAGGCCGGGTATCCTGAGAGGGGATAAACCGGTGATTATTTCCAGCAGTACAATTATTTCAAATGAGTCCAAAGAATTTTTAAAAGAAATTGAAGACAAAGCATTTTTAGCAATGCCTCTTTTTATCAATGGAAATGTAGAGATGTATGTATGCTTTGACCAGAAAGAGGAAGAACGCGCATGGCAATTAGAAGAAATTCGTTTTATTAAAGGCTTGACCAAAATACTTCAAAGTATTTTGACAAAGAGAATTCAAAAAAATTCTCTTGCCAGCTCGTATGCATCTTTACAGACAATTCTTGATAATGTTGGGTGCTGTGTTTTTGTACAAGATATTGAAACAAAAAATATGATATTTAAAAATAAGCAGCTAAAAGCTGTTTTTGAACAGGAAATAAAAGAAGGTACATTAGAACACCTCATTACAACCGGACGCCGTATTGGACTGCAGGAGGGATTTTATGAGATTCATCATGCTGTCAAGAAGCGCTTTTATGATATGCGTTATACTTATATACCTTGGTTAGATGGAAGCAAAGTTGCGCTATGTGCACTTTATGATATTACCGATAAAAAAATCTATCAAAATAAAATTGAGCAGCAGGCATTTACTGATTTTCTCACAGGACTTTACAATAGAATGTGTTGTGAGAGAGATTTGTCGATGCAGCTTGATAAAGTAAAGCAGAGCGAAGATAAAAATGTAACCGGGGCACTGCTATACTTAGATTTAGATGATTTTAAACATATCAATGACGGACTCGGACATCAATACGGTGATGTGCTTTTAAAATCCATCTCAAATAACCTGAAAAGAATTGATGGTATTTCGGCCAATTGCTATCGCATGGGCGGTGATGAATTTGTTATCATTATTTCACCTGAAAACTATTACCGATTTGAAAAGATAATTGAAGAAATTCAGGAAGTATTTAGTAAGCCATGGTTTTTAAAAGATTCCGATTACTATTGTACTATGAGTATGGGAATTGTACAGTTTCCGGATGATGGTGATGATGTACAGGATTTAATAAAAAAAGCAGATATTGCCATGTATGAAGCAAAACGAAGCGGCAAAAATTGTTTCGCAAGATATTCGGATCATTTAAGCTCAAGTGCCAACCGCCGGCTGGACATGGAAAAAAATATGCGGGATGCTTCCATAGATGGCTATAAGGAATTTGAAGTATATTATCAGCCGATTGTAGATATTCGGCAAAAGCCGCCGGTCTGCTTTGGGGCAGAAGCTTTAATTCGCTGGAATTCTTCAGCGATGGGGTTTCTGGCTCCCTCAGACTTTATACCGCTTGCAGAATATTTAGGACTCATTAATCCGATTGGCAGCTACGTCATGCGCGAGGCTTGTCTTGCCTGCAAGAATTGGAATGAAAGCGGCAAGGAATATTTTAAGGTAAATGTAAATTTATCGGTGGTGCAGCTTTTGCAGCCGGATATCGTAGAGAACATTGAAAGTGTGCTGAAAGAAACTTTAATTAATCCGGCAAACCTAACATTAGAAGTAACAGAAAGTCTTGCTATCAATGATATGAAACGCATGAAGGAAATTTTAAACCGCATTCGCAGTTTAGGTGTACGCATTGCTCTGGATGATTTCGGAACGGGGTACTCCTCACTGAATCATATTCGTGAGATACCTTTAGATGTTATTAAGGTTGATCAAAACTTTGTACAGGATTTAGCAAATGACAGTTACTCTCAGTCTTTTATTAAAATGGTGGCGGAATTAGCGGATGCAATCGGTGTGAATGTGTGCGTAGAGGGCATTGAGACAAAAGCGCAGATTGAAGTAGTAGAAAATATGAAAGTGCAGCTTGTGCAGGGATACTACTTTGACAGACCGCTGACAAAAGAAGTCTTTGAAGATAAATATGTATGTCGCCCATAAGGCTCATTGAGCATTTTAGACTATGTAAAAGCGGCAAAGTATGGTATGATTAAAGTGATATATTAAATTTTACTGAGGTAAGAGGTTGGCATAATGGGAAATGATAAAATTGAAAATGAAATAATAGAAAAGCAAATAGTATCTAAAAACTTTATCGAACAGGAAATTGACAAAGATTTGGCTGAGGGAGTGTATGATCATGTATGTACCCGTTTTCCGCCGGAGCCAAATGGATATTTGCATATTGGACATGCAAAGAGTATTTTATTAAATTATGGATTGGCAAAAAAATATAATGGTAAGTTTAATATGCGGTTTGATGATACAAACCCAACAAAAGAAAAAACCGAGTTTGTCGAGTCAATAATCGAGGATATTAAATGGCTTGGTGCTGATTGGGAAGAGAGATTATTTTTTGCCTCCGATTATTTTGAACACATGTATGAAGGCGCAATTAAGCTTATTAAGAAAAATAAAGCTTATGTTTCTGATTTAAATGCCGAACAAATCAGAGAATACCGTGGGACATTAACAGAGCCCGGTAAGGAAGATCCATATTCTAAAAGAACAATCGAAGAGAATCTGGAGTTGTTTCAGAATATGCGTGATGGGAAATATAAAGACGGCGAAAAAGTTTTACGTGCTAAAATTGATATGACATCGCCCAATATTAATATGCGCGATCCGATTATTTATCGTGTGGCCCGTATGCACCATCATA
>CAYPIB010000029.1:6423-25546 GCA_964410675.1 uncultured Roseburia sp. | reverse complement strand
AACCCTCGCGCCGCTATTAACGACCTACTCCCTTTCCAGGGGAGCCCCTTCAGCCACTTGGGTACTTCTCCAAAGCCAAACTACTATATTACATTCACGATTTATGATAGCGGAGAGGGTGGGATTCGAACCCACGCGCCCTTGCGGACAAACGGTTTTCAAGACCGCCTCGTTATGACCACTTCGATACCTCTCCGTTTCAGTTTGTTGCCGTCTATTTGTCGACGGCAAAGACTATTCTAGCAAATAACATTTCAAGTGTCAACAACTTTTTTACCTTTTTATACTTTTTGTAAAAACTTCTGCAATTTGCATGTCAGAAGGGGTCGTTATTTTGATATTTTTGTAGTCACCCTCTACTAATTTTACGCTTTTTCCCGTCAGCATTTCAACAACCATCCCATCATCTGTAATGACTGTCCCCTGCCGTAATAGTTCATTTTCTCTTTGAATCAGCTGTTCATAAGCATCTTTAATAAGAGAATACTCAAAAACCTGTGGTGTCTGTACCGCCCATACAAGATTTCGCTTTGGAGTACTTACAATATAACCTTTTTCATCAGCAATTTTAATTGTATCCTTTACCGGCATCCCGACAACACATGCTTTCGATACTTGTACCTCTTCATAAGCTCTTTCTATCATTTCATGATTAACAAACGGCCTCGCGCCATCATGGATAAAAACATATTCGCAATCCGGTACACTTTTGGAAATAGCACTTATTCCATTCGCGACAGAATGGTAACGTTCCTTCCCGCCGCACACTATGGCCTTCACTTTTTTTAAATCGTATTTTTCTACAAATTCTTTTTGAATATAATCTTCTTCGTCACTTCCTGTAACAATAATTACCGCATCTATGATACTTTGCTCAAAAACAGCAAGGGAATAATACAAAACCGGCCGGCCGGCAATTTCCATATATTGCTTCGCTACATCACTATTCATGCGCTTTCCCTGACCTGCCGCCAAAACAATTGCCACTTTACTCATTTGCTTTTTCTCCTAATCAGCACCAACTAACGCTCTCCAAGCTTTAAATTGGGAACGGCATTTAAATCCAATCCGCTCCTTGTTCCATTTATGTATTCATAATATGCCGCACTTCCGATCATAGCTGCGTTATCGGTACACAGAATTGGGGACGGATAATATAATGTAATGTTTCTTTTGCTGCACTCCTTTTGAAAAACCTCCCTTAAATGTGAATTCGATGCAACACCGCCTGCAAGTGCAAGTTTCGTAAATCCAAATTCTTTCACTGCACGCAAACAATGTTCCACCAAAACATCAATAACTGCTTTTTGGAAGGAAGCGGCAACATCTGCCTTATTTATAGTTTCGCCCTTCATTTCACAGGAATTTAAGTAATTAAGAACTGCAGATTTTAAACCGCTAAAGCTAAAATCATACTCTGATTGATTCACTTTTGCCCGCGGAAATGCAATCGCATCCGGATTTCCTTCCTTAGAAAGCTTGTCTATTTTTGGACCTCCCGGATAACCTAACCCAATTGCCCTGGCTACTTTGTCAAATGCCTCACCGGCAGCATCATCTCTTGTCCGTCCTAGAATTTCATATTCTCCATAATCCTTTACAACAACAAGATGGGTATGCCCACCCGACACAACAAGACAGGTAAAAGGCGGCTTTAGTTCTTTGTTTTCAATAAAGTTAGCACTAATATGTCCTTCAATGTGATGAACTCCAATTAATGGTTTTTTTGCCGCAAAAGCAATAGCCTTTGCCTCAGCCACACCAACTAAAAGGGCACCAACTAATCCAGGTCCATACGTTACTGCGATTGCCGTGATCTGATCCAGTGTCACTTTTGCTTTATTCAGCGCTTCCTCAATGACTTGATTTATTTTTTCTATATGCTTACGCGATGCAATTTCCGGCACCACACCGCCATAAAGCTTATGTAATTCAATTTGGGAGGATATAATATTTGATAATACCTCTCTGCCATTTTTTACAACTGCCGCCGCGGTTTCATCACACGAGCTTTCAATTGCAAGTATAAGTACATCATTATTCATCTTTTTTTGCCAGTTTCCAGCCAAATATTTTATAATGGCCTTCTGCATCCTTTCTTAATAAAAATTCCGTATTGGAATTAGAAATCATTGTTTCTTTTATTGAATAGACGCAGTACAGTTTTGCCCATTCATATCCATCTGCCGAATATGTTTCGACATCAACCGAAGATGATGGCGCAAAGCTGGAAATTATTCTTTCCTTCTCCTTGTATTCGGCGATATCTTCCTTTAGCTGTTTCATGTATTCTTCATCTGTTTGATTCGCAATTAAGTCATCATCATAAAGTTGTCTTATTTTATGAGCCATTTGTTCCAGTTCTTCTTCAGAATATTCATCATTATAAAAGCAAGTTGTAATTTCACTGAAATACTTTACCACTTCCCGGGGAGAGGGCGGATAATATGTCTCTAAGTCTCTGGCAATAACCTTCTGCACATCTGTCATCAGTTTATAGTCCACCTGTTCCGGCTCCTCCTCAGAAACTTGACGGTTTGATAAATAGGCATAATATCCTACAACCATACACGCTAATAATGCTAATATAATAAGTCCTTTCATACCAGAAAAACGCTTCATAAAAAACACCTTTACTTTCTTTCATCATGATCAAAATCAAGTTCTACAGTTTGTCCATCTTTCGCAGCATGGGCATTATTGAAAATTTTACGTACTTGCTTCATATACTCCTCCGGCCACATGAGAGAAGGGCTGTAGTGTGTCAGCCACAATTCAGAAACCTCCGCACTTTTTGCAAGACCAGCCGCTTCGTAAAAAGTCATATGTTTATATTCCTTTGCCTTTTGCTGCTTGTCCGGTTCTCCATACATCCCCTCACATATAAACAGGTCTGCTCCCTTGGCATTTTTGATAATGCCGTCGGTTGGTCTGGTATCTGTACAATACGTAACTTTGAGCCCTTTTCGCTTTTCACCTAATACCATATCAGGTGTGTAGGTCACACCGTCTGCAGTAATAGCTTCACCCTTTTGCAAGGGATTCCAAAACTTCATTGGAATCTCCTGTTCTTTAGCTCTTTCCACGTCAAATTTCCCTGCTCTTTCTACAATTACATTGTATCCATAGCAAAGGACATTGTGATTTACACGAAAACATTCTATTCGAAAGCCATCAAATGTAAATATCTGTTCTGCTTCCTCGATCTCAACACACTGAATCGAAAATGGTAGTTCTGGTGCAATCACACGAAGTGCACTCACGACTCTGGCAAGTCCTTTTGGTCCAATTAAAGTAAGGGGCTCTGTTCTTTCGGCATTTCCCATTGTAAGAAGCATTCCCGGCAGGCCGCTGATATGGTCCGCATGGTAATGTGTAAAGCACATAATATCAATCGGCTTTGGACTCCATCCTTTTTCTTTCATTGCAATTTGAGTTCCCTCGCCGCAGTCAATCAATATACTTGTTCCGTTATAGCGAAGCATAAGTGAAGTGAGCCAACGATATGGTAACGGCATCATTCCACCGGTTCCTAGCAAACATACATCCAGCATTTAAAAAAATTCCTTTTCCTGTAATTTTTCAACCGGAACTGAAAATCCGGTAATAAGTTGATTATAGCAGTGCTCACATAAATCAAATTTATGTGTTATTCCATCCCGTCTGGAAAAATAGCCAAAGGTCTGTTTCCCTTCAAACAAGCCTTCTTTTAAAATTCCTTTTTCTACAGTCAATGTTTTACCGCATTGATTGCATACTACCTTTTTTAATTGATTTTTATTATCGTACTTTCGCATATGCTTTCTCCTTTTGCAGCTTATTTCTCTTAACTACAGTATAAGGAATATTTTCATAAAATCATAGCGGTAATAATTAGGAATGTTTCCTATCTTTTCCACATAATAAGAGCATCCTCTTTAGGCTCTTCATAAAATCCCTTTCGGACTCCTTCCATTACAAAACCTAATTTTTCATATGCATGGACAGCCGCATGATTTTGGGCTCTGACTTCCAGAATAAAAACCCGGATTCCCATTTCCCGCCCTTTATCCAAAAGCTCTGCAAGCATTTTCTGACAAATGCCCTGACCCCGGCAAGTACTTTTCACCTGAACATTTGTAACATCGCCTTCTCCTAAAATATTACGTAAAATACAGCAGCCGACTAATTCTTCTCCCTGCCTTGCGACCAGTCCAATCACATTTCGGTCGTTGAGCATATTGATAAAATCCTGACTCCTCCATGGCCGTGAAAAGTTGGCAGCCTCCATCATACTTACTTCCTCGACATCCTTTTCAGTCATTTTTAAAATTGTAGTCTTTCTTTTAGTCATCGTTATCACAGCTTTTATTTTCTTTTTCAAGTCGTTCGCGCTCTGCTTGAGACAGGCGCAAATAATCAGGCTTATGCTGTGCTGCACTTACAATCTTTCCGTCTTTTACATACTGGAGTGCCAAAGCAGCAACTGCTGCTGCATTCTGCCGATTGCAATAGGCCGGTGCGAACTCACATGGTACTGATATCGACTTTGTAATTAATTCCTGATAAACCGGTACACCATCACCAAGAAAAATTACACTTTTATCCATATGATTTATTTCTGATATGAGCTGTTCAATCAAAATAGCCTTTTGTTTTTTTATAATCTGAAATTTAGATTTACCGTTTTCTTCAATAAATGTATAGAGTCCTGTATAGACTTGATTTCTACGTGCATCAAGAATGGGACAGATTAGTTTGTTGACCCCATAAAGCTGATATGCAATCGCATCCACAGTCTCTACTTCTACAATCGGTTTTTCCAATGCCAGCCCCAGTCCTTTTGCCGTTGCCGATCCGATTCTAAGACCAGTAAAGGAACCCGGACCTGATGCAACCGCAATTGCATCAATCATATTTAAATCAAGTTCTATCATACGGCTAATTTCTTCCAGCATCGGAAGCAATGTTTGTGAATGTGTTTTTTTATAATTAACAGTATAGGAAGCCAGCAGCTCGTCGTCAGAAACAACAGCTACACCCGCCACCAAACCGGAACTATCCAGCGCAAGAATATTCATTTTTATTCAGTCCCTTCTGGAAATTGTAATTCTGCGATAATCAAATCCTTTTTCTAAATCCTTTTCAATTGTAATCCATGTTGTATTCTCCGGCATAAGCTCTTCTATTAAGTTGGCCCATTCTACCAGAGCAATTCCCTGTCCGTAAAAATAATCTTCATAACCTATTTCATCCATTTCTTCAATATCACCGATACGATATACATCAAAATGGTAAAAAGGAAGTCTTCCCTCTTCATATTGCTGAACAATTGTAAAGGTAGGACTGCTAACCGGCTCATGTATGAAAAGACCCTCTGCTACACCTTTGGTAAATGCAGTTTTACCTGCTCCTAAATCACCTATCAGTGCGTAAACCTCGCCTGCCTTAGAACTCCTGCCTAACTCCATGCCAATTTTACGGGTATCTTCTTCATTATAGCTGTCTATTATTTGTTTCGTCATATTTTTACTGCCTTCTAAAGCTCATTGTTTAATTTTTACTTTTTTAGGTTCCATATGGGTGCTTATAATCTCAATTACATTGATTGTCTGCTCTCCCATATCTTTGCGGGGAAATATCGCCGCCTTAACTCTGGATGTATATATAATAATACTTTTTCCGGTAGAAATTGCTTTCTGCATGTTCACCCATTCCTGCATTTCGACAACGTCACCCTGTGAAACTTCAATCCCCTCTTCAAAGAAGCGATAATGAAGCGGTTCCTTAAATGCCGGTGTCAGAAGCATCTGCCTTTTGGCACTAAAAAAAAGACTGACCGGTATATAAAGAATGACTATAATTCCACATACTAAGTATATAAATTTACCGCTTGATAAAAAGTATAATACGAGAAGTCCGCCGATGCAAGTAGACAAAATCCCCTGCGCTCCCGAATAAATATGCTTTAAAAGATAATCATAAACAATTTCTGTTGTCATATGTACATCCATCTCAAAGAGCGGTGTCCTTTTTTCTTCCATTTTATTACTCCTTTTGTAAAATCCTATTTTTATTATACTTACTTTTTTACAAAGTGCAAGTAAAAAGGTCTGATTGATTTTCTCAACCAGACCTATATTTTAATCGCGGCGCAGTGCTTCAATCGGACTAAGCTTAGCTGCACGCTTTGCTGGATATAATCCAAAAAAGATACCTACTGCTGAAGAAAACAGCGTTGCCAGCAATACAGTACTTGGTGTTACCCTTGCCGAAAAGCCAAGTAATGCACATACTCCATAAGCACCAAGCACCCCTAGCGCTATTCCTATTAAACCGCCAATCAGAGTAATAACTCCAGACTCTGATAAAAATTGAAGCATAATGGAAGCGGTTCTTGCCCCAAGTGCTTTTCTAATACCAATCTCTCTCGTCCGCTCCGTTACCGATACAAGCATAATATTCATAACCCCTATTCCGCCGACAAGCAATGAAATCGCTGCTACAAATACTACAAATATTGTTACTTTGTCAAGAACGGAAGTGATTTGTGACATTTGATCATTAAAGTTTTGTAGATAAATAGCATCCTGGCCTCTGACATCGTATTTGTTTTCCATTAAGCGGATTACTTGTGTTGCGACATCATTAGCATATTCGGGACCATCCGCAATAACATAAAAGCCATAGAAGGTTTCTAAATACCAATTAAACTTGTCTGAAAAGACCGTGATTGGAATTTCCATTTCAACGCCTCCGCCTCCCATCATTCCGCCAAGAAGAGAAGCTGCATTATCCTTTCTGATTCCAATTACCTTTATTTCTACACTCACTCCATAAGTACTTAGTTCAAAAGTTTTGCCGATTACATCACTCGTTCCAAACAATTTCCTTGCGCTTGATTCGCGCAAAACACAAACAGCATTTGCCGTATCACAATCAGCTGCTGAAAAATATCGGCCTTTTACAATCGGATCGGGTGAAATAAACTCCAGTGCTTCGGTTCCACCACTAATTTGAGCATCGAACTCCCCTTTTGTACCGTATACAGTTCCGCTTGTTTGATACTGTGGAGTCGCTCCCTTTACATGTGGGATTTTTTCTTTTACTGCCTGGAAATCTTCCATTTTGAATTCTAGCGAAGTACCATCATCTAATTCATTTCCCATTACAAACAATTGACCGCCGGCTAGAGAATTTAAATCTTCACTAATCTGGCTCTTAATTCCATTACCTATGGAAATAATCATGATTACAGAGGATATACCGATAATAATACCAAGCATTGTCAAAATGGAGCGGCCTTTATTGCTCTTAATATTCATAAAAGCCATCTTTATATTTTCATATAACTGTGCCATGTTCTTCCTCCATTATTTTTCCTCGGTACTCTCCGTCGTATCTGCTGCAGCATTATCTGCTCCCATTGTACTTGCTTCCGCTTCAATCGGAGTTACGCTCATACCTTCTTCTAAAGCAGCATTCAAATCACTGACTACCTGTTCTCCTTCTTTCAAACCACTCAAAATTTCAATATACATATCCGATGAGATTCCTGTTTCAACGTTCTTTCTTACTATTTTACCGTTTTCCACGATAAAGCAGAAGTCACCTTTTGTATCAGAATTAATGCATTCCATCGGAACAAGCAGAACTTGCGATTTGTTTGCTGTTTCTACTTTTACTTTAGCTTCTACACCAAGAAAAATATTTTCATCCGGATTATCGATATGGATGTCTGCATTGATCATTGGTGTTCCTTGTTGGTTTGCCTGTGCGATACGGTTAACAGCAGCTACGCTGCCGGTATATTCATGTCCGTTAATCGTGATATCTGCCTTCTGTCCGATTGCCAGTTTTTCTAAATCATATTTTGAAACGGTAATTGTTACTTTAACCTTTTCGATACTGTCAAGTGTAAATAGAGGCGTTCCTTGTGCTACCGTCTGACCTTTTACCGCCTCTGCACTCGATATAATGCCTGAGAATTCCGCACTGACGCCTTCTTTGGCCAGCTGAAGATTCTTCTTTGACTGTTCTGTTGTAAGCTTGGAAGCCTCTTTTAAAACCGACTGCTGTGCTTTCTGAGTATTAATACTAGGATCAGCTTCCTTCATTGCTTCATTTTCTTTTTCCTGCATTTTGTAAGCTTCTAAATCGGCACTGCATGTTTCAAGTGATGATTTCAAACCCGATACGTCATACTTTTTTAATTTTTTAGCAACCTTACTTAAATCATTTGTTGCATCCTTTATTTTCTTTGCCAGCTTTTTATTTTCCGGATCCTTTTCCGCTTTTTTGGTTAATTCCTTTAGCTCTGCTTCTAATGTACTTGCTTGGCTTTGCAGCTCGCCTGCCTCTGCCAGCTTGGCACTAATTTGTCCCACCATATCTGAATAATGGGCAACATACTTTTTGGCATCCTCATATTCCGTTGCCGCTTCTGCTGCCTTTCTCTGCGTTTCATTTAATGTTGTCACAGTTGCGTCTGCTCCTAAGCCGCTTGCCTTGCTTTCAAGCTGTGCCTGTTTATCAATCAGCTCTAAATCAGCAATATCATAGGTAACCATAACATCACCCTTTTTTACAATTGTTCCGATTTCCGGTGTAAATTGATCAATTTTTGCAGTTACATCCGCAAAATATACTTTTCTCTCTTCACTGGCTACAAGACCAGACGTTTCTACTGTTTGTGTAATATCACCATTCAAAGCCTGTGTTACGGTAACCGGTAATAAAACTTCACCACCGCCTAATGCTTTTGCTGCAATTGATACAACAACAATAATTGCTATAATCGAAATAACAATCCATTTTTTCTTTCCTTTTTTCTTGCTTTTCTCCTTCTTTTTTGGCATTGCAGAAACTGTTTGTTTTTCTTCCATCACTTTCTCCTCGTTTTGTTCTATATCAAATACAATTTTATTATTCTCTTTCTTTTTAAACACTTTCATTTAAATAATCCCTCTCAATTCTTCCATCACGAATACGGACAACTCTTTTTGCCTGCGCTGCAATATCGGTATCATGTGTAATAATAATCACCGTTCTTCCTTCTTGATGCAGCTCTTTTAAAATATCTATAATTTCACGGCTGGAAGCAGAATCGAGATTACCTGTCGGTTCATCTGCTAAAACTACCGGTGGTGCCTGGGCAATTGCCCTTGCAATGGCAACTCTCTGCTGCTGTCCGCCGGACATTTCCGATGGCTTATGGTCTAGACGATGATCCAAACCAACTTTTGTCAAAGACTGCACCGCAAGTTCTCTTCGTTCCTTTTTTGTAATTCCTCGATATATAAGCGGGAGCTCCACATTTTCTAATGCATTCAAATTCGTCACCAGGTTAAACCCTTGAAATATAAATCCTATTTCTTGATTTCGAATATCTGATAATTCATCTTCTGTTAAATCCGATACGTCACTTCCATTTAATATGTAAGTTCCGCTTGTGGGTACATCCAAACACCCCAGCATATTCATAAGTGTGGATTTTCCCGATCCGGATTGCCCAATAATGGCTACAAACTCACCTCTCTGGATTTCCAGATTGACATGGTCAAGCGCCCTTACTTCATTTTCCCCGGGATTGTAAATCTTGCATATATCAGTAATATCTATTAATGCAGCCATTCCCTTTCTCCTCTTCTTTCCTTAATTTATAATTTAATCCAATTTCTGATTTCCGTCTGTACTTCTGTATTATACACTCAGTACAATAGTACATCGCAATTCATTTGTCAATATATTACTTGCATATTTTATGATTTTTTTATGCTTTCCTTTTTATAACGTAAAATTTTTAGGAAATACTTCAAATTTTAATAAGATTTTCTTAATTTTTCTTGACGTTCCTTATAAATAAACATATACTAAATCCGTAACTGCGGAATTTTTATTTCGGGGTTTTTTTAATTTCAATGTCTATCTAAAGAAAAGAGGTTTACTATGAATAATTTATTTGAAACAATCAGTAAAAATATCGGGCATGTTTTGGCCTTCCTTGGGACTGTTGCTTTTATGTTCGTATTTACTTATGCCGTTGAAAAATATATTCAAAAAAAGGAAGGAAAAAAAGAACGCCTTCTATCTACCAAAAAAATAACTGTCATCGGTATGTTTTCTGCACTCTCCGGAATTCTCATGCTTTTTGAATTTCCCCTGCCATTTTTGGCACCGGGATTTTATAAGTTAGATTTCAGTGAGCTTCCAGTACTTATTTGCTCCTTTGCCTATGGACCGGTTGCAGGTGTCTTTACTGAATTTTGCAAAATTCTATTGAAATTATTATTTAAGTCAACAGAGACCGCTTTTGTTGGTGAACTGGCAAACTTTGCAGTCGGTTGTGCACTGATTGTACCGGCTTCGATTATTTATCGCTTAAAACGAACAAAAAAAATGGCTGTTGTATCGTGTGCGGCAGGTACTGCTATGATTGCGGTTTTTGGCGCTGTCTTTAATGCTTTATATCTACTGCCTGCATTTGCTGTTCTGTATTTTGGCGATGCCGGTGCTCTTAATACGTTTGTTGAAATGGGACACGCGATTAATCCAATGATTAACAGTGTTTTCACTTTTGCGCTTTTTGCTGTAGCTCCCTTAAATCTTCTAAAGGGTGCACTGATTTCTACGCTAACGCTTTTATTATACAAAAAAATCAGTCCTATTTTAAAAGGTGTCTGATATACTACTACCCTGCAAACTGGCTGTTATAGAGTTCGTAATAAAATCCTTTTTTATGAAGTAAGGATTGATGATCTCCCTGTTCGATTATCTTTCCTTCCTTCATGACTAAGATAACATCGGCTTCTTTTATCGTTGAAAGCCGATGTGCCACAATAAAGCTTGTTCTGCCCTGCATCATTGTCGCAAAGGCATTTTGTATTCTTAATTCCGTCCGTGTATCAATGGAGGAAGTAGCTTCATCTAAAATAAGCATTGGCGGAAGGCAAAGCATCACTCTGGCAATACAAAGAAGCTGTTTTTGTCCCTGCGAAAGCCCGCCGCCATCTTCTGTGACATAAGTGTCATATCCATTTTTTAATCTTCTGATAAAATTATGAGCATGTGATGCTTTTGCCGCCTCAAGCATTTCTTCATCGGTTGCTTGCGGTTTGCCAAGCTTTAAATTCTCGCGGATTGTTCCGTTTTTTAACCAAGTTTCCTGCAATACCATTCCATACGATGTTCTAAGGCTGTTGCGGGTTATATTTTGAACGTCTACGCGGTCAACTAATATATTTCCGGCATTTACATCATAAAAACGCATCAACAGATTAATAATCGTTGTCTTTCCGCATCCGGTTGGTCCAACAATCGCAATGCGCTGTCCCGGATGAACATCAAGATTAAGATTCTCAATTAATTTTTGATTTTCTTGATAAGAAAAGCTGACATTCTTTATCGAAACCTCTCCTATCGCATTTGACAATACATAAGCATTTTCTGCCTCAGGCTTTTGTGCCGGCTCCTCAATTAATTCAAACACTCTTGCTGCACATGCCAGTGCATTTTGCAGTTCTGTCACGACACCTGATATTTCATTAAAAGGTTTTGTATATTGGTTGGCATAACTTAAAAAACTGGAAAGCTGTCCGATTGTAATTTTGCCGTTTATTGCACTAAGAGCACCGGTTACTCCTACCCCCGCAAAAACAAGTCCATTTATAAATCTGGTGCTTGGATTTACAAGCGAGGAGAAAAAAATTGCTTTTAAAGAACATACCTCCAGTCTTTCATTGATTCCCGCAAAGCGCTCTAACACATTTTCTTCCTGCGAAAATGCCTGCACTACCTTTTGATTGCCAATCATCTCATCAATCAGCGCTGTCTGCTGCCCTCTTGTTTCAGATTGTATTCGAAACATCGAAAATGTTTTTTTAGCAATATAACTTGCCACAAATAAAGACACTGGTGTCAATAAAACAACAACAAGCGTAATTCCCACATTTAAGTAAAGCATAAAAAATAAAGTTCCCAGTATTGTCGTAACTCCTGTAAATAACTGGGTAAATCCCATTAAAAGCCCTTCTGAAAACTGCTCGGCATCTGAAATGACACGGCTGACAATTTCTCCGTAACCATGAGAATCAATATATTTCAAAGGCAAAATTTGAATTTTATCAAATGCCTTCTTACGGATATCCGCCACTACATGAAACGTAATCCGATTATTGGCAATGTTCATAATCCACTGTAAAAGGGCTGTTATACAAACAACAACAGCTATCTTTAGTAAAAGCTCCATTATGATTTTAAATTGTACCTGCCCGGGCGCCACAATATGATCAATTGCCTGTCCTGTTACAATCGGAACATAAAGGGTAAGAAGTGCACTTGCCACCGCAAAGATCAAAGAAATTCCAACGAGAAACCAATATTTTCTTATATACCTAAGCACCTTTAAAAGCGTTTCCTTTTGCTTCACATCTTGGTCCATATCAGCACCCCTCCTTTTTCTCAAATTGAGAGTAATAAATTTCCTGATATACTTCGCAGCAAGCGATAAGATTATCATGTGTTCCCATGCCGACAATATTACCATCATCAAGCACTAAAATACAATCTGCATGAAGTACCGAAGATGCTCTTTGGGAGACAATAAAAACAGTCATATCACCTTCCATTTCCCGCAGTCCGCTGCGAAGAGCGGCATCTGTTGCAAAATCTAGAGCCGATGCACTATCATCCAATATTAATATTTCAGGCTTTTTTACAAGTGCTCTGGCAATCGCAAGGCGCTGCTTCTGCCCACCCGATAAGTTTTTTCCGCCTTGACTTATTCTTGTATCTAATCCTTCTCTTTTCTTTTCGACAAATTCCTTAGCTTGAGATATTGTCAAAGCCTCCCATAGCTCATCATCACTGGCATTTTCATTTCCCCAGTAAAGATTTTCTCGTATTGTCCCTGAAAATAAAACACTTTTTTGCATAACGATACCAATTTTACTTCTAAGTTTTTCTAGTGAATACTCTCTGACATCCCGGCCATCTACATATACACTGCCGCCGGCTGCATCATAAAATCGAGGAATTAAATGCACTAACGAGCTCTTGCCGGAACCGGTGCCGCCGATAATGCCAATAGTCTGCCCTCTTTTAACTGAAAAATTAATGGCGGTCAACGCCTCCTCAGATGCACCAAAATACTGCAAGCTGACATCTTTAAATGATACCGCCATTTTACTATTCAATTCACCTTCGTCCCCGTTTTTCTTTTTTTCTAAAATGGAAGACTTTATCTCAAAAATATCTTGAATTCTATTGCCGCAGGCAAAAGCTTTCGTAAGAGTAATAATTAAGTTTGCAAGCTTAATTAGTTCAATTAAAATTTGTGACATATAGTTGACAAGTGCCACAACCGCTCCCTGTGTAATGATTCCGGCTTCGACCCGCCACGCTCCTGTCCAAATAAGAACCAGCAGACCGCCATTGATTATAATATACGTAACCGGGTTCATTAACGCTGAAATTCTGCCAACAAAATTCTGGCTTTTCATTAATATATTATTGGTTTCTTCAAATGCTTTTGCTTCTGATTCTTCTTTTCCGAAAGCCCGTATGACCCGTACTCCGGTTAAATTTTCTCTTGTCACAGAAAGCACCTTATCAAGCGCCGTCTGCACTTTCTTATAAAGCGGTATTGTAATTGCCATAATGCCAAAAACTACGATTGACAGTAATGGAATGACTGCGACAAAAACTAGAGCTGCCTTTGTATCAATTGTATATGCCATAATCATTGCACCAAGTACAATAAAAGGCGAACGCAGAAACAAACGCAGCACCATATTCACTCCATTTTGAAGCTGATTAATATCACTGGTCATCCTCGTTATCATCGTAGCTGTCCCAAGATGATCAATTTCCGTAAAAGACAAGCTTTGCATATGAGAAAATAAAGCCATTCGAAGTTTAGCGGAAAACCCGACTGCCGCCTTTGCTGCAAAGTATTGTGCCGTGATTGAGCAGAGTAATCCTACAATCCCAAGCAGGATAAGCACAGCACACATTTGAATGATATACTGCTTATCCTTTTGCACAATACCGACATCAATAATTTTTGCCATTACAAGAGGCACCAGAAGTTCAAATGATGCCTCTAATAATTTAAACAGCGGTCCTAATATGCTTTCTTTTTTATAATCCTTTAAATAGACCAGTAATTTTTTCATATATCTTTTACTTCCCAATCTTCATTGTTAACTGTATCCGCTTCTTTTGTAAATCGACAGTCATAACCTGTACATCTACAATATCACCTACGCTGACAGCCTCAAGCGGATGCTTAATAAATTTTTCCGTAATCTGGGAAATATGAACAAGACCATCTTGATGTACTCCAATATCAACAAAAACACCAAAGTCAATGACATTACGCACCGTTCCCTTTAATAGCATACCCGGTTTTAAATCTTTCATATCAAGAACATCACTTCTTAAAATCGGAGCCGGCATATCATCTCTAGGGTCCCTTGCAGGCTTTTCCAACTCCTTTAAAATATCGGTAAGTGTAATTTCGCCAACACCAATTTCTTCTGCCAGCTTCTTCTTATTTTTGACACGTTTCTCCAAGCCGGATACAGAATCACCCTGCTCTTTTGGTTGTCTCACTTCCTCATTTTCATCAGAAAGCTTAACTCCTCCCATTGCTTCAAAAAGTGCTTTACCCATAGCTGTATTTGTATTTCTGATAACTATTTTCTGCTCTTTTTTCTTAGGCTTAGCTGCTGCTTCCTGCTTTTTACCGACTGCCTTTTGTTTGGCAGCCTTCTTTTGAGCTTCCTTTACATCTTCCATTGTAATGCCAAGCTTTTCCATCAGCTTTTTAGCTGCTTCATACGATTCCGGATGCACACTTGTTGCATCTAAGGGATTTTCACCGTTTACGATCCGTAAAAATCCGGCACACTGTTCAAACGCCTTGGGTCCCAGCTTTGCTACTTTTAAAAGCTGACGCCGGTTCGTAAATCTTCCGTTTGTCTCTCTATAGTCAACAATATTCTTAGCAATTGTCTTGTTAATTCCGGAAATATATTCTAAAAGTGCTGCACTTGCCGTATTCGCATCGACACCAACTTTATTGACACTGTCCTCAACTACACCGCTTAGTGCTTCGCTTAACTTCTTTTGATTCATATCATGCTGATATTGTCCAACCCCGATAGATTTTGGGTCTATTTTAACAAGCTCTGCCAAAGGATCCTGTAAGCGTCTGGCAATAGAAACCGCACTTCTCTGACCAACGTCAAAGTTTGGAAATTCCTCTGTTGCGAGTTTTGATGCAGAATAAACCGATGCTCCGGCTTCATTTACAATAACATATTCAACTTTTGTATCCAGCTCTTTTAACAGATCTACAATAATTTGCTCAGACTCTCTTGAGGCTGTCCCATTTCCAACCGAAATAAGCGAAACATCATATTTCTTTATAAGTCTTTTTAATTCTGCCTTTGATTCTGCAATCTTATTTTGGGGAGCCGTTGGAAAAATGACTTTTGTGTCAAGTACCTTTCCGGTTGAATCCACAACTGCTAATTTACAGCCGGTACGAAACGCCGGGTCCCATCCGAGTACTGCTTTACCGGAAATAGGCGGCTGCAGTAATAATTGCTCCAAATTCTTACCAAATACTGTAATTGCTCCACCCTCTGCTTTTTCAGTAAGTTCGTTTCTGATTTCACGTTCAATCGCCGGGGCTATTAAGCGGCTATAGCTGTCCTCAATCACTTCCTTTAACACCAAAGATGTAATTTCATTATCCGATGTGATAACCTTCTTTGCTAAAAACTGTAATATACGCTCCGTTGGAGCTGTTATTTTAACAGTGAGAACCTTTTCCTTCTCGCCTCTGTTCAATGCTAAAATTCTATGACCGGCAGCTTTTTTAACCGGCTCTTCATAGTCATAATACATTTCATACACACTTTGTGCTTCTTTTTCTTTTGCAGTACTAATAATCTTTCCTTCTTCAAACGTAATATTTCTAATATAAATACGGTAATCCGCTTCATCCGAAATACCTTCGGCAATAATATCCTTAGCTCCGGCAATCGCTTCCGCTGCAGTTTTTATGTCTTTTTCTTCTGATACATAAAAAGCCGCTGCTTCTTCCAAAGACGTCTTAAGCTCCTGCGCCAAAATTAAATCTGCCAGCGGTTCTAAACCCTTTTCCTTTGCAACCGAAGCCCTTGTTTTTCTCTTTGGTCTGTAAGGACGGTATAAGTCCTCTACTACTACTAATGTATCTGCCTTTAGGATTTTAGCCTTTAGCTCTTCTGTAAGCTTTCCTTGCTCCTCGATGCTTGCAAGAACAGATTCCTTTTTGTCCTCTAAATTTCTTAAATATATAAGTCTCTCATGCAGATTACGCAGCACCTCATCATTGAGCTCTCCCGTCGCTTCTTTTCTATACCGGGAAATAAATGGAATTGTATTTCCTTCATCAATCAGCTTCACAGCTGCCTCTACCTGCCATTTCTCTACCTTTAATTCTTCCTTTAGCTTTAAAATAATATCCATGACAATCTCCTTGTTCTTTTTGCATCCGGCATTATGCGGACATCGTTTTTATTATAGACAATGTATTTTTATTTTTCAATGGGCAAAACCTTTTCTTTCCAGTTTTATTGTATTTTAAAAGGGAACGTGCTAAACTATAATTAATTAAATTAAGGAAGAGTTCCTGCTTTAGGACTCTTGGAGGTAAGAAGCTTTATGCAGATTTTTACAAATATTGAGACTGACGGACAAGGACAGTCTTTTTTCAGACCGAATAAGTTTATGATAGCATCTCTCATTTTAGGAAGCTTTGCTATTTTTTCTATTATTTTTATTTTTCCTCCATTTATTTTTGGCGGCTTAAGTATTATTTTTGCCATCTTATCCAAAGGAAGCGAAAAAAAGTTGAATGGTTTATGTTTGACAGGAATAACATCTTCCATATTTGCAATGCTGATTTCTGTCTTTATTGTTATTCAGGCAATATTTAGTTTCATACATGTACCTGAATATCGAGCCACTGTCAATGCACAATTTGAGCAGATGTACGGGCAAAGCTTAGATGAAGTATTAAAGCAATTTGAATCCGGAATATCTATCAATCAAAACACCCCATAATTGCAAGGATGTGATATACTATGGACCCCTATATTACAAATGGAATTTATAACTACAAAATTCCATCTGCCGCTTCACCTTTTGAAGCAAAAGAAGCTTCCCCGATTGTAAATCCCAATGAGTCTGCCATTACAAAACCCGGAAGAAAATCTTCCCCGGCAGAATGTGAAACATGCGATAACAGAAAATATCAGGATGGCTCAGACGAAATGGTATCCTTTAAAGCCGCTTCTCATATTGCACCTGCTGCCTCTGCCTCAGCGGTTATGGCTCATGAGCAGGAACATGTATCAAATGCCTATAAAAAAGCAGCGCAGAATAATGGTAAAGTATTACAAGCAAGTGTCCGTATTAAGACAGCAGTCTGTCCCGAATGCGGCCGCGGCTACGTAGCCGGAGGCGTAACAACTACGCAAATAAAATATAGTAATGAGGAAAATGCATATCAACAGAATCAAAAAAATGCCGATCGATTCATATGCCCCGGTATCAATGTTGACTTGCAAGGTTAATTTATGAATACATTAAATCAAAATATTTCATTTCAGACCGCTTCACAGCTAAAAGCATGTGCCAGAGGTCAATTATTAGGCAAATATCGTATTGCCGTATTTGCTTTTCTAACAATACAATTAATTAGCACACTTATTTTTGAGCTAACTTTACCTACGGTAAAAACTTATTCAACATGGAACATTATCTTTTTCTATTTAATTTATTTTATTGTTTTTTTAATGAATGGTATATTTTCAGTCGGACAGAATTTTTTATTTTTAAATATTTCACGTAACCGTCCTTATCAATTCGGAGATATATGGTATGGCTTTAAAGGCTGTGCGGATAAAGCAATCCTCATAAAATTTTATACATTCTTAATTGGCGGGGTCCCTGCTGTTTTGCTTATCCTCTTATATTTTATTTTGCCATCTCAAAACATACCGATATTTGTGACGCTCATGTCATTAGGTTTTATTTTATATTTTGTCGTTTTATTTTATATTTATTTAAATCTTTCACAAGTATTTTATCTCATTTTGGACTTTCCGGATGAGTCACCTCGTGAATTAATAAAACACAGTATCACAATAATGAAACATAACAAATTGCGTCTCACTTATATGATAGCCAGTTTTATCGGGTTATTTTTACTCTCACTTCTTACTTTTCAAATCGGAATGTTATGGGTAAAGCCTTATTTAAATATGACACTTGCTAACTTCTATGAAGATTTGAACGTCCAAACAGAAGAAATAAAATAACAGGCTTGTTGGTTTAATCCAACAAGCCTGTTTTTATGATGTTTTTTGATTTTCTAAGTTCATCCATTTTAAATAAGCATTAATAAATCCATCAAGTGCTCCGTCTAAAACAGCATCTACATTACCTGTTTCAGTGTTGGTTCTATGATCCTTAACCATAGTATATGGCTGCATTACATAAGAACGAATCTGGTTTCCCCAACCAATTTCCGTCACCTCACCACGAATATCCGAAAGCTTTTCTGCATTTGCCTCTTGCTTTATTAAAAATAACTTTGCTTTTAACATTTGCATTGCCTTGTCTTTATTCATATGCTGGCTACGTTCACTCTGGCATTGTACAACCGTGCCTGTCGGTATGTGTGTAATACGGATTGCCGATGATGTCTTATTAACATGCTGACCACCTGCTCCTGAGCTTCGGTAAGTGTCAATTCTTAAATCATCATCGTTAATTTCCACATCCAGCTCTTCTTCTATATCCGGCATAACATCAAGTGAAACAAAGGACGTCTGTCTCTTTCCCTGTGCATTAAAAGGTGAAATTCGAACAAGTCTATGGACACCTTTTTCTGATTTCAGATAACCGTATGCATTTTCACCATTGATTTGGAAGGTAACCGATTTAATACCTGCTTCATCGCCGTCCAGTAAGTCAAGCTCTTTTACGGTATAACCCTTGTTATCGCAATAGCGTGTATACATGCGGTATAGCATTTCCACCCAGTCCTGAGCTTCGGTGCCGCCGGCGCCCGCATGAAGTGACA
>CAYPIB010000029.1:0-6413 GCA_964410675.1 uncultured Roseburia sp. | reverse complement strand
GTCTAAAAAATCCAAAACGTCTATTGAGAAGCCTTTTCTTTCTGCCCAGCGGGTATACATACGATAAAGCATTCCTGCCCAGTCGCAGCTCTCTGTTCCGCCGGCACCGGCATTTAATTTTAAAATTGCATTACACCGGTCAAACTCACCCGACAGCAATGTGCGGATTCGAATATCCTCGTAATCTGCAATAAAGCTATCAAGCTCCTGCCTTATTTCCAAGACAATATTCGGATCGCTTTCCTCATATCCCATTTCTATTAAGGTTTCGATATCTTCATACTGTAAATCCAGCTTCGTACATGTTTCAATCTCATCCTTCAGTGCCTTTAATTCTCTCGTATAGCCTTGAGCGCGCTCAGGATTTTCCCAAAAATCAGGAGCCTCCATAAGCATTTCCAGCTCCTCGACCCGCTTTGACTTGTTTGCTAAGTCAAAGTGAATCCCTCACTTCCGCTAATGGAGTTTCGTATGCTTGCAATTCTTGTTTCATCTGGTCTAATTCTACCACTGCGTATCACCACCTTATTTTTATTTCATATGCCAACAAAGTAACGTTTATAGGCGTCCACAACAGTTTTTATATTTTTTACCACTGCCGCATGTACATGGATCATTCGGATATACCTTTGCTTCTTTTTTAACCGGTCCTTTTTTGGCTGTATCATCTTTATTTGTGCTTGTAACCTGTGCTACCTGTTCTCTCTCCATCTTTTCCTCAATCTTAACATGGAATAACAGACGCACCGTATCTTCTTGAATGTTAGCTGTCATGCCGTCAAACATTTCATAACCGCTCAGCTTATACTCTACAAGCGGATCTCTCTGGCCATATGCCTGCAGACCGACACCTTGACGAAGCTGTTCCATATCGTCGATATGTCCCATCCACTTACGATCGATTACTTTAAGTAAAATAACACGCTCGAGCTCACGAAGCGCTTCTGCTTCCTGGAATTCTGCTTCTTTACCTTCATATAGTTTAACAGCTTCTTCTTTCAGCTTATGCTTTAATTCATTTTTCTTACACTTTTGCACATCCGGTGTTTTTACCGGCGGAATTGGAATGATGGAACAAAGTATCTGGTTTAATTCTCTTAAATCCCAATCCTCTGAAGCTGTATCATCTCCGATTACCATATCAACAGAACTCTCTACTACATCCGTAATCATCTTGTAAATAGCATCACGCATACTTTCTCCGTTTAAAACACGAAGACGCTCTGCATAAATAATTTCTCTCTGTTCATTCATTACCTGGTCGTATTCAAGCAGATTTTTACGAATACCAAAGTTATTACTCTCAATTTTCTTCTGCGCATTTTCAATTGCCTTTGTGAGCATACTGTGTTCGATTTCTTGATTTTCCGGAATTCCTAGTGTATTAAACATATTAAGCATCTTATCAGATCCAAACAGACGCATTAAATCATCTTCAAGTGAAATATAAAATTTGGATTCACCAGGATCTCCCTGACGTCCGGAACGTCCGCGAAGCTGATTATCGATACGTCTTGATTCATGACGCTCGGTACCGATAATTTTAAGTCCGCCTGCTGCACGGGCCTCATCATCCAACTTAATATCCGTACCACGACCAGCCATGTTAGTTGCAATCGTAACAGAACCGTGAACACCTGCATCTGCTACAATTTCAGCCTCTAATTCATGGAATTTGGCATTTAAGACTTTATGCTGAATACCTTTTTTAGTTAAAAGCTTACTAAGCTCTTCGGAAGCATCAATCGTAATAGTACCAACGAGTACCGGCTGTCCTTTTTCATACGCCTCTTCAACAGCTTCTACAACTGCATGGAGCTTTTCCTTCTTAGTTTTATAAACAGAGTCCTGTGCATCTTCTCTGGCAATCGGACGGTTTGTCGGGATTTCAACAACGTCCATTCCATAAATGTCACGGAATTCCTTTTCCTCAGTTAAAGCAGTACCTGTCATACCGGATTTTTTCTCAAATTTATTAAAGAAGTTCTGGAACGTAATGGTAGCAAGTGTTTTACTTTCTCTTTTAACTTTTACACGCTCTTTTGCCTCAATTGCCTGATGAAGACCATCCGAATAACGGCGTCCCGGCATAATACGTCCTGTAAACTCGTCTACAATCAGAACCTGATTGTCCTTCACTACGTAGTCCTGATCTCGGAACATTAAATTGTGAGCACGCAGTGCCAACGTAACATTGTGTTGAATTTCAAGATTTTCCGGATCGGCAAGGTTTTCAATTTGAAAAAACTTCTCTACCCTTTCAATACCTTCTGCTGTCAGGTTGACAACCTTGTCCTTTTCATTAACAACAAAATCACCGGTCTCTTCCTGCTCAATACCCATCATGACATCAATTTTAGAAAGATCCTCCTGGTCCTCACCTCTCTTTAATTGACGTGCCAATATATCACATGCTTCATAAAGCTTAGTCGATTTACCGCTTTGCCCGGAAATAATAAGAGGAGTTCTTGCCTCGTCAATTAAAACCGAGTCAACCTCATCAATAATGGCATAATGTAAACCCCGCAGTACCAGCTGCTCTTTATATATAACCATATTATCACGCAGATAATCAAAGCCCAATTCATTATTTGTTACATATGTGATATCACACTCATATGCTTCCTTACGCTCTTCTGATTTCATATCGTTTAAAACGACTCCTACAGTAAGCCCTAAGAATTTATGAACCTCACCCATCCACTCAGCATCACGTTTGGCAAGATAATCGTTAACCGTAACAATAAGTACGCCTTTGCCTTCTAAGGCATTTAAATATGCCGGCAATGTCGATACTAAGGTCTTACCTTCACCGGTCTTCATTTCAGCAATACGCCCCTGGTGTAATATAATACCACCGATGAGCTGTACTCGATAAGGCTCCATTTGTAAAGAACGTTTCGCTGCTTCTCTGACCGTTGCATAGGCTTCCGGCAGCAAGTCATCTAACGAAGCTCCTTCTGCCAAGCGGTTTTTATACTCTTGTGTCTTTCCTCTCAGTTCCGAGTCAGAGAGAGCCGCCATAGTTTCACTATAGGATTCAATCTTTTTTACACTGGCTTCAATTCTTTTAATTTCACGTTGACTATGGGTACCAAATACTTTTTCCACTATATTCATTGTTTTTACTCCTATTGGTCTTTACTAAAATAACCGTACTCAACTATTATATACTATCTTTGATAAATTGCAATCTATTCCATAAAAACTGTCCGCCCTTTTTGACATTATTCATGCTTATTTTCGCCTTATTTATAGCATTTTTAACAATTTGTAAACGTAATGTTAAAGTTTTATAAATAAACTGTGGGATTGACCTTTATAAAAGGAAGTGTTACTATTTTAACAAGTGGGTTTATGTGCCCTGGTGCCTAAATTTTCCATTTTAGGGCATACTTATGATACTAAACAAAAGTGAATGAGGTGTAAGAACAAATGAACAGAAAGTTTGATGATTTAATTGCAAAGGTAAAGGATTGTTCCATGAAAACAGTTTCTGTTGCCGTTGCACAGGATGCGCCTGTGTTAGAAGCAGTAAGAGCTGCAAAGGAAAGAAACATTGCGAATGCCATTTTAGTCGGTGACGCCGACAAAATTAAGGAAGTAGCTGATTCTATCCAAATGGATCTGACAGGCTATCAGATTATTGATGAAAAAGATGATTACGCAGCTGCTTTAAAGGCTGTTGAGTTTGTACACAACGGTCGTGCTGATATGTATATGAAGGGGTTAATCGACACTAGGTCTTTTTTAAAAAGTGTTCTTGATAAAGATGTCGGACTTAGAACCGGAAGACCTCTATCACATGTATGTGTATTTGAAATAAAAGGTGTGGAAAAGCTATTATTCCTCTCTGATGTGGCATTTATGACATATCCTACTTTACAGGATAAGGTGCATATCATTGAAAATACAGTTGAAGTTTGCAAAGCCTGCGGAATTGAAATGCCAAAGGTTGCGCCGCTTGCGGCAGTGGAAGTTGTAAATCCTAAGATGCCTGCTACTGTAGATGCTGCTGAGCTTACCAAAATGTGTGAGGAAGGCAAAATTACAGGCTGTATCGTGGATGGTCCGCTTTCATTTGATTTGGCAATCGATCCTGAAGCAGCACAGCATAAAGGTGCTGATAATCGTAAAATTGTCGGTGACGCCGATGTTTTACTTTTCCCTGATATTCATGCCGGAAACCTTGTATATAAAGCTTTAGTACATACAGCAACTGTAAAGAACGGTAATATTATTACAGGGACACAAGCACCTGTCATTCTTACATCCCGTTCCGATGATTTTGAAACGAAAGTGAATTCAATTGCTCTTGGTGCTGTTGTAGCAGAATCTTTGAGAAAATAAAGATTTTCTATATTAAAATTAAATGGAGGATTTTGTATGCCAATTAAAAGTTTAGTCATTAACCCAGGGTCTACATCAACAAAAATTGCTGTCTTTGAGGATGAAGCCTTACTATTTGAAGAAACATTAAGACACTCTACCGAAGAAATTGCACAATTTGCTAACATTGTCGATCAAAAAGCTTTCCGCAAAAAAATTATTTTAGATTTACTAAACAGCAAAGACTTTAATATGAGTTCACTAAATGTTATTATCGGAAGAGGCGGCATGTTAAAGCCGATTCCGGGCGGCACCTACGCCGTTACAGATGAACTGCTTCATGATTTAGTTATAGGTAAGCAGGGACAGCATGCTTCTAATCTGGGTGGTATCCTTGCAAGGGAAATTGCCGATGAAGTTAGTGTTCCTTCTTATATTGTTGATCCGGTAGTTGTTGATGAACTAATGCCGATTGCGAGATATTCGGGAATTCCTGAGCTGCCAAGGACAAGCGTTTTTCATGCCCTAAATCAAAAAGCTGTTGCAAAAAGATATGCTAAGTCAATTGACAAACCTTACGAAAGCCTTAATCTAATTGTGGTTCACATGGGTGGTGGTGTTTCTGTCGGTGCTCATAAAACCGGTAAGGTCGTTGACGTTTTCAACGCCCTGGATGGTGATGGTGCCTTTTCTCCGGAAAGAGCCGGCGGTCTTCCAACCGGTGCACTTATTTCCTTATGCTTCAGCGGTAAATATACCGAAAGGGAAGTTTATAAAAAAGCAGTTGGAAATGGCGGCTTCAATGCTTATCTTGGTACAAATGACATGCGCGTCGTAGAAAACCAAGCGGAAAAAGGTGTTCCGGAAGCAATCGAAGCTCGTGATGCATTTATATTACAGGTGGCAAAAGATATCGGTGCAATGGCATGTGTGTTAAACGGCAAGGTTGACCAAATAATTGCAACCGGCGGCATCGCTTATGACAAAGGTGTCATAACAGGCTTGCAGGAAAGAGCAGGTTGGATTGCTCCCTTTACTATATATCCCGGTGAGGATGAAATGCTTGCACTTGTACAAGGTACCATGCGAGTATTAAACGGTGAAGAAAAAGTAAAAGAATATTAAGTTAAAATTGAGTTCATACGGATACAAAAAAGTGCGGTTCCATAATCTGGAAATGCACTTTTTTATTCTTAATTTTACTTTTTTACTTGACATTAATAATATAAAAAGTTCATTTTTTCTTTTAAAATATGATATTATATTTATAAGTAAAATCATTTATAAAAGGAGTGGTAAAATGAAAAAAAACCAAGAAAATTTACGCCTTGTTTATCCCCCTGGTTTTAAAAGAAATGTCAAAACCTCGCTTAAGGATTTTGAATTTATTAAATCTTTAAAAATTGATGATATGATTGTACTGATTAATGAAAATTATCGAGGGCTCACAGATTTAAAATTAGAAGATTATTTTTCCTGCGATGAGCAGGTACTCTCGTACCGACTGGATGTGGTCGATGATCTTGTTAATAACTCCGGTCTTTATAAGGTTTTTTGTGAATCAATTAAAGTAATTCAGAATATATTTGACATGCGTAAAGCCATGAGCAGTGATTTCAGTGTAGAGGCAAGTCTTGGTGCTATACGTATATTGGAAACATACATAGAAATTATTGAGTTATATTATAACGGCTTTTTAAATGTCCCGATTCAGTCATCCGGATTAGCTGCATTTAGGAATTATATCAATGAAACCTTTTTAAGCGATGAATTTAATAATCTTAAACAAGATTTATCCGGCATGCAGTTAAATCTTGGCACTATTAAAAGTCTTACAATCGGTGTAAATCTTGATGAAACGCTTCAAGTGAAAGATGCCGGAATTGTCTCTATTAATACGAAGCATTTTCGCCCCGGAACTCTTGTAGATAAATTGTTAAAAAGGCAGGATCCCGAAAGCTATTCCTGCATGACCTCGTTATTTCCACTTACAAGAGGGCTTCATGGTGAGGAATTAAAATCCATAAATTTCTGTGCTAAAAACGGGATACATACTGTTTTTCATAAGTGCTTACGAGAATTTG
>CAYPIB010000028.1:292-25799 GCA_964410675.1 uncultured Roseburia sp. | reverse complement strand
TCCTTAAATTAAGCAGATTTGACAAAACATTCTTTTTAAGATAGAATCATCATAATTCCGGTGAGGGAGTAATTGGCAGCTTGCTGCGGTAATGTCAACATACTGATTTTAGATAAGTTATTTTAACTTTTTTATAATCTGGTATTACCTGAAATAATGAGACTCACGAACGAGGCATAACTGTCTTGTTCGTGAGTTTTTTATATGATAGGAAAAATTCTTTCCTATCATATAAAACCCTCCGGGAGGATGCGCACTCGCGCGAAGCTGAAAAATGCCGCGGGGCGGCCGCGCTCGGCGCGAGATTCTTCAAAGCAGAATCTATTAAGACGATAGGAAAGTATTCTTTCCGATGATATAAAACCCTCCGGGAGGATGCGTAGCAAGACAATACGAAAGGAGAGCATAGTATTTCTATGCAGGAAGAGAATGAGTATTATTACATTATTTACGTTGGCAGTCGGACTATCCATGGATGCTTTTGCAGTGGCTGTTTGTAAAGGATTAGCAATGGAAAAGGCTACATTAAAAAAATCAATGATTGTCGGTCTTTGGTTTGGAGGTTTTCAGGCATTAATGCCATTACTGGGATATGCTCTTGGTGTACAGTTTGAGGATAAAATTATAGCAATTGATCATTGGATTGCTTTTGCACTGCTTTTATTAATTGGTTTAAATATGATAAAGGAGGCGGTTTCTAAAAAAGAAGAACACGCAGATGACTCTCTTTCCGTGAAAACTATGCTTATTTTAGCGGTTGCGACAAGTATTGATGCCCTTGCAATTGGCATTACCTTTGCATTTTTAAAAGTGAATATTGCAGCAGCTGTTTGTTTTATCGGTGTTATTACATTTGTTTTATCAACAATTGGTGTAAAAGCAGGAAATGTGTTTGGGGTAAAATATAAGTCTAAGGCTGAGGCAGCCGGCGGCTTGATTCTTATATTTTTAGGAGTTAAAATTTTAGTGGAACATTTAGGGATAATATAAAACTTGCCTTATTTCATTGACGAAAGAGCTATTCTATTTTATACTACTTAATGGAAATTAATGTAGAAATTAGAATTAAAACTACTTGAAAGGAGAAAGGCTGGTTATCAATTAACGGTCAAGTCCAAAAAATGAAATATACAGGTGTTACAGCAAGGGGAATTATTTCTCCCATTTTTAAACAGGGTGATGATTTGGTTACAAGTGTCTGCGAAACAATCATTCGAGCTGGTAAGGAAGAAGGCTTTTTGCTTGAAGAGGGTGATATTATCGGTATTACAGAATCAGTAGTAGCACGTACCCAAGGAAACTACGCTTCTTGTGAGCAGATTGCAACAGATATCAGAGCTAAATTTGGCGGCAGTGAATTAGGAATTGTGTTTCCAATTATGAGCCGAAATCGTTTTTCGATGTTGCTTAAGTCAATTGTTATGGGATGTGAGAAGCTTTATATACAGCTGTCTTATCCGGGAGACGAAGTCGGAAATGCACTTATTTCCTCTGATTTGATAGATGAGAAAGAAGTAAATCCATATAGTGATAGTTTTAATGAAGAACAGTTTCGTAACGTATTCGGAAACAAGACAACTCATCCATTTACCGGAGTTGATTATATTGAATATTACAAGAGTTTTGGAGACAATATAGAAATAATTTTTTCCAATGACCCATCTTATATTTTAAATTATACAAAGAATGTATTATGCTGCGATATCCATTCAAGAGAAAGAACTAAAAGAATCATAAAAAAACAAGGTGGAGAAAAAGTATTTTCATTGGATGATATTCTCGTATCAAGCATAGATGGAAGCGGTTACAATGAAGAATACGGTCTTCTTGGCTCGAATCTTGCTACGAATGATAGTGTCAAGCTGTTTCCGCGTGAGTGTGACCAGCTAGTAGATGCAGTACAAAATAAAATGAAAGAACTGACCGGCAAGACAATCGAGGTACTTGTTTATGGTGATGGCTGTTTTAAAGATCCGGTAGGGGGCATTTGGGAATTGGCTGACCCTGTTGCAGCACCTGCATATACATCACGCTTAGCAGGTACACCAAATGAAATTAAAATGAAGTATTTTGCTGATAATGAACTGGCAGGATTAGACGGCAAGAAGCTTGTCGATGCAATGCGCCAGCGTATTCGGGAAAAGGATGGCAATCTTGTAGGTGATATGGAGGCACAGGGAACAACACCGCGCCGCTACTGTGATTTACTGGCAAGTCTTTGTGATTTAGTCAGTGGCAGTGGTGACAGGGGAACCCCGATTATATATGTAAAAGGTTATTTCACAAACTTTGCCTCTTAAATAGGGCTATCTAACAAGGAAAGGGAGGATATCATTGTGTCAAAGAAAGACAAGACAACAGAAAAGGATCATTCCACAAAGGTAATGACGAATTACGACAAAAAGAAAGAAGCTAGAATTGCGAAACAAAAGCAGGAGGAGAAAAGCAAGAAAATCACCAAAATGATTGTTACTGCAGTTGGTATTTTGTTAGCTGCTGCGGTTGTTTTTTCTATAGCCAATCCAATTTATCAAAAACAAAAGGCATTGAACAGCACATACGTAAGTATTGGTACGCATGATGTAAAGAAGGTCGAATATGATTTTTATTATAATTTATCGGTTACAAATTACTTAAATACGTATGGTTCCTATTTAGCTCTTATGGGACTTGATACAACAAAAGATTTTTCGGAACAAGAATATGCAGAAGGAAAAACATGGAAAGATAATTTTGATGAACTTACGGTATCTCAGCTTCAGCAAGTAAAAATTTTGTCAGATGAGATAGAGAAGAATGGATTTACCTTTGATGTTTTAGAACAGTATACCCAATTTAAAGAGGGTGCAGCAGCAGCGGCAGAGACAGCAAAAGTATCGGTAAAGCAGTACTATAAAAATACGTATGGAAAATATGCAACGGAAGAAAATATAAAGCCTTTAGAAGAGGAGTTTTTATTAACAACCGCTTATTATCAAAAATTAATCGAAGATAATAAGCCGGCTGATAAAGAAGTTACACAGCTTTATGAAGAAAATAAAAAAGATTATGATGCAGTAGACTATCACAGATTTTCTTTTAAAGCGGAAACAGCAGAAGATGCAACTGAGGAACAGATTGCCGAAGCAATGGTGCCAATGAAGGAAAAGGCTGAGGAAATGATGGCACGCGTGCAAAAGGGTGAGGATTTTGAAACGTTATGTATCGAATATGCTGCTGATGATGCAAAGGCTGAATACGAAGATACAGAAACTGAGAAGTCATTAACAGAAGACGGAAGATATACCGGTGCTCCAGCAGCTTTTAATGAATGGCTCTATGATGAAAGCAGAAAAGCCGGAGATATGACGGTAGCAGAAGATATTACGAATAAATGCTATTATGTTGTAAAGTTTGAAAAACGTGAAAAACCGGAAAATACTGATAGCTCAATTTCTACTTCGTTATCTCAAAAAGCCGTTGGTGAGATGATACTGGAGTTAGAAAAAAATTATGAAGTAAAGGATGTTGCAGGCGATTTAAAATATCTAACCATCCCTGCCCCTGAAACTGATAACACAAGTGAAGCAGAGACAGACGACACATCGGAAGAAAGCACCAAACAGACAGAAACAGAGGACGATACTTCTAAAGAAAATACAGAAGAATAGAAAAAGTCGTTTAACTTGAATTTTATAAAGTGATATGCTAAACTTAATATATGAAGAAAAATGCCTGCTGCTATATATAGTGGCAGGCTTTCTGTGGCTTTCGTTCGTATTTACCAACAGGCTTTATTTTTAAGAGGAGAATATTATGTATCGTAATGAGACTAAAATTATTCAAATAGGGAATAAAATCATCGGCGGGGGCAATCCGGTTTTGATTCAATCGATGACAAATACAAAAACTGAAGATGTGAAAGCAACAGCTTGGCAAATTCATCGATTAGAAAAGGCAGGCTGTGATATTATTCGTTGCACTGTGCCAACACTTGAGGCGGCAAAAGCGATTGGGGAAATAAAAAAACAGATATCAATTCCGCTTGTAGCTGACATTCACTTTGATTATAAAATGGCGATTGCCGCAATTGAGAATGGGGCTGATAAAATCAGAATTAATCCGGGCAATATTGGCTCAAAAGAAAATGTAAAAGCGGTTGTTATGGCTGCAAAAGAAAGAAATATTCCGATACGGGTCGGAGTAAACAGTGGTTCCTTAGAAAAAAGTCTGGTTGAAAAATATAACGGCGTCACTGCCAAAGGAATTGTTGAAAGTGCACTTGATAAAGTAAAAATAATCGAGGATTTAGGCTATGATAACCTTGTCATCAGCATTAAGTCTTCCGATGTTTTAATGTGTGTAAAAGCTCATGAGCTTCTTGTAAAGGAAACAAATTATCCGCTTCATGTTGGTATTACAGAGTCGGGAACGGTTCAAAGCGGAAATATTAAATCCTCTATCGGCTTGGCACTTATTTTAAATCAGGGAATCGGAGATACCATAAGAGTATCGCTGACCGGTGATCCGATTGAGGAAATTAAGTCAGCAAAGTTGATTCTAAGGACACTCGGACTTAGAAAGGGCGGAATTGAAGTAGTTTCCTGCCCTACCTGCGGACGTACACAGATTGATTTGATTTCCCTTGCCAATCAGGTGGAAGCTATGGCAGCGGATTATCCGCTTGATATTAAGGTGGCTGTTATGGGATGTGTTGTCAATGGTCCCGGAGAAGCAAAAGAAGCGGATATCGGCATTGCCGGCGGAAACGGTGAAGGACTTTTAATCAAAAAAGGTGAAGTGATTAAGAAGGTACCTGAGAATCAATTGCTTGCAGTATTGCGGGAAGAATTAGAGCATTGGCAAGACTGTTAATTGTTATTATATAAGAGGAAGAATGATGGCAAAACAATTTTTGGAAGTGTTTCCAACATTACAATTGAATAGAGAATTGAAGGAACAGTTTGAACCGGTTGTAGCAGCAAGGATTTCCTCAACAAAGCATAGAGATTTTCTACGAATTTATATAGAAAGTCCAAGTCTGATTGAAAAACAATGGATCGTTAAAATGGAGCAGGCAATAAAGAAGCAAATATTTGGGAAGCATCCGGTTCATGTGAAAATTTATGAGCACTTTATTCTTTCCGAGCAATATGATGCAGAAACGCTGATGAAGCTTTATAAAGGCAGCATATTGGAAGAGCTGCGGGATTACAGCCCCGTTTTATATACAATGTTTAAAAAGGCAAGATTTACCTTTGCCCCTGATAATCAGATGATAATGGAACTTGAGGATGTCGTTACTGCTAAAATGAAGGCAGGGGAACTTAAGGATATTATTGACAAGATTTTTAATGAACGGTGTGGACTAAATGTTACGTTACAAATAAAATACTTTGAAAAGGCAAAGAGCGGTAAGTGTGAGGATGATATAAAAATTACGAGACAGGTAGCAGAAATTGTTTCACGGATTGAAAATGTGAAAGAGAACGAAGAATCAACTATACCAAATCCAAGTTCTGAGAAGCTGCCGGAGAAAAAAGTAAGAGGTTCGTTTAAACGCCAGCCGGCAAAACCCAATCATCCGGATGTTATTTACGGCAAGGATTTTGAGGAAGAAGTGATTGCCATTGAACAGATTACCGGTGAGATGGGAGAGGTAGCAATCCGCGGCAAAGTTATTGGCTTTGATACAAGAGAAATTCGCAATGAAAAGACCATTATTATCTTTCAAATTACAGATTTTACCGATACCATTACAGTAAAGATGTTTACTGAAAATGATAAGCTCGAAGATTTGACCGCCGGAATTAAAAAGGGAGCTTTTCTAAAAATTAAAGCCCTTTCACTGATTGATAAGTTTGATAATGAACTTACATTGGGTTCGGTGAGAGGCATTAGGAAGATTCCGGATTTCACAACATCCCGACAGGACTTTAGTGTTGAAAAAAGAGTGGAATTGCATTGCCATACAAAAATGAGTGATATGGACGGAGTCTCAGACGCTTCTTCAATTGTTAGAAGGGCATATGAGTGGGGACATCCGGCAATTGCCATTACGGATCATGGGGTGGTACAGGCATTTCCTGAGGCATTTTATGCGTGGCGGGATTTATGGAAGGCGGAGAAGGGCAGACAAAAGGAAGCGGGAATGAAAGAGCCGGATCGGCAGGATTTTTTTAAGATTATATATGGAGTTGAAGCATATATTGTCGATGACTTAAAGGATATTGCTGCGAATGATTTAGGGCAGGGCTTAGATGAAACATTTGTTGTTTTCGATCTAGAAACAACCGGATTTTCACCGGTAAAGAATAATATCATTGAAATTGGTGCCGTTAAAATAAGCGGCGGAACAATTATTGACCGCTTTTCTTCTTTTGTAAATCCAAAAGAACCGATTCCTTATAAAATTGAGAAGCTGACCGGAATTTCAGATGGACAGGTAATCGATGCGCCTGAAATTGCGCAAGTTTTGCCGGAATTTTTAGAGTTTGCCGGTGATGCGGTATTAGTCGCACATAATGCCGGATTTGATATGAGCTTTATACTAGAAAAAGGTAGAAATCTAGGCATTGAAAAAGAATATACATATGTTGATACCGTTGGAATATCGCGAATGCTTTTAAAGCAGTCTAAGCATACGCTGGATGCAGTTGCAAAGACACTGGGCATTTCTCTTGAAAATCATCACAGGGCAGTCGATGATGCAGAAGCAACGGCAGAAATCTTTATGAAATTTATAAAGATGTTGGAAGAGCGGGGTGTTAATACACTAGCCGGTATAAACCAAATGGGTGAGTCAAGTGAGGAAAGCGTTAAAAAGCTTCCGTCTTACCATGCAATTATTCTTGCTTCAAATGATATCGGACGTGTCAATATGTATCGCTTGATTTCAGAATCCCACTTAAAGTATTATAATAGACGCCCCAGAATTCCAAAGAGCCTTATTATGAAATACAGAGAAGGTTTGATTATCGGAAGCGCCTGTGAAGCAGGTGAGCTTTACCGGGCACTGCTTGATGGTAAAAGCAATACGGACATTGCCAGAATTATTAAATTTTATGATTATTTAGAAATTCAGCCATCCGGTAATAATAAGTTTATGATTTACTCACAAAAAATAGAAAATATCCATTCCTTTGAAGATATAGAAGAAATTAATAAAAAAATCTGCCGTCTTGGTGAACAATTTAATAAACCGGTCTGTGCGACATGTGACGTTCATTTTTTAGATCCGGAGGATGAAGTTTACCGCAGGATTATAATGGCGGGTAAGGGCTTTGATGATGCGGATGACCAGGCACCGCTTTATTTAAGAACGACCGAAGAAATGCTGGAGGAATTCGCTTACCTTGGCAGTGATAAAGCAAGAGAAGTTGTAATTACGAATACCAATCTGATTGCTGATAAAATCGAATCAATTGATCCGGTACGGCCGGACAAGTGTGCTCCTATCATTGAGGATAGTGATAAGACTCTGACGGATATTTGTTATGCAAAAGCAAGAGAAATGTATGGAGAAAATCTTCCTGAAATTGTAGAAAAGCGTTTGCAAAAAGAACTGAACTCGATTATATCAAATGGATTTGCGGTTATGTACATTATTTCACAAAAATTGGTATGGAAATCGATAGAGGATGGTTATCTTGTTGGTTCGCGTGGTTCGGTAGGTTCTTCTTTTGTTGCGACGATGTCCGGAATTACAGAGGTAAATCCGCTCAGTCCGCAATATTATTGTTCGAAATGTCATTATAACGATTTTTCTTCGGAAGAGGTCAAAGAATATTCCGGAAAGGCCGGATGTGATATGCCGGATAAAAATTGTCCGGTTTGCGGGGAGCCGCTGAAAAAGGATGGCTTTGATATTCCGTTTGAAACCTTCCTTGGCTTTAAGGGAGATAAGGAGCCGGATATTGACTTAAACTTTTCGGGGGAATATCAAAGTAAGGCACATAAATATACCGAAGTTATTTTTGGTGCCGGTCAGACTTATCGTGCCGGTACAATCGGAACACTGGCGGATAAGACGGCATTCGGTTATGTGAAAAATTATTATGAAGAGCGAAGCGTGCATAAAAGAACATGTGAAATCAACCGCATCGTAGAAGGATGTACGGGTATACGCCGTTCTACCGGACAGCATCCGGGCGGAATTGTTGTTTTGCCGGTCGGACAGGACATTAATTCCTTTACCCCGGTTCAACATCCGGCCAATGATATGAAAACGGATATAATTACGACACATTTTGATTATCATTCCATTGACCATAACCTTTTGAAATTAGATATTCTCGGACATGATGATCCGACCATTATTCGGATGCTGGAGGACTTAACAGGAATAGATGCGGTTAAGATTCCGCTTGATGATAAAGTAGTTATGTCTTTGTTTCGCAGCACAGATGCGCTGGGCATTACACCGAGTCAAATCGGAGGCTGCCCGCTTGGAGCACTTGGTATTCCGGAATTCGGTACTGAATTTGTTATTCAGATGCTCATTGATACGAAGCCTCAAAGCTTTTCGGATTTAATTCGTATTTCCGGATTAAGCCATGGAACCGATGTATGGCTTGGCAATGCCCAGACATTAATCGAAGAGGGAAAAGCGACGATTTCAACCGCTATTTGTACCCGTGATGATATTATGACATATTTGATTAATATGGGGGTGGAGGAAGCACTTTCTTTTACGATTATGGAAAGTGTCCGTAAGGGAAAGGGACTAAAACCGGAATGGGAAGAAGCAATGCTTTCAGAGGGGGTACCGGATTGGTATATTTGGTCTTGCAAAAAAATTAAATATATGTTCCCTAAGGCGCATGCGGCAGCGTATGTTATGATGGCCTGGAGAATTGCTTATTGCAAAGTGAACTATCCGCTTGCCTATTATGCGGCGTATTTTAGTATTCGTGCTTCCGCGTTTTCCTATGAATTGATGTGCCAGGGCCAAAAGCATTTAGAAAATGTTATGGCGGATTACGGCAGGCGTAAAGATACATTGTCTAAAAAGGAACAGGATTCTTATAAAGATATGAAAATTGTACAGGAAATGTATGCAAGAGGATTTGAATTTGCACCAATCGATATTTTTAAAGCACATTCAAAACGGTTTCAAATTATCGACGGAAAATTAATGCCTGCTTTTAGCAGTATTGAAGGGATGGGTGAAAAGGCAGCAGAAGCTGCATTAGAAGCGTCTAAGGATGGACCATATTTATCAAAAGATGATTTCAGGCAGCGGACGAAGGTTCCAAAAACAGTCATTGAACTTATGGATCAAATGAAACTGTTTGGGGATTTACCTGAAAGCAATCAAATAAGCCTATTTGATTTTGTTTCTTAATTATTGACAATAACCTTTAGATAATCTTAAGAAAAATCAAAAAATATCGTCTTGTAAAACTTGATTATTTAGGCTACAATTACATCATAGTGTGGACAAGAATATTCACAAAAATAATATTAAGGGGGATGAAATATGAAAAATTTCATGATTTTAAAGAAACGCCAGTCATTCATTGGAGTGCTTCTAGCCTTTGCGCTATTGATTTGTATCGGGATGAATGTCTCAGCAGCAAATGCAAAACTAACCGGACTAAAACAGACAGGTTCATATGCCAATAAGGCAACAATCGCTTGGATAGCTCCGACAGGTGCCGGATCAAGTTATAACCGTTTCTTTGTTCAGTATTCTAAGGATGGAAAAGCCTGGGTTGATTTTACGAATACTGCATCTAATGTCAATACCGTTACTTTGACAGGACTTACAAGAGGAACTACATATTATGTACGCGTGAAAGCAGCATTTTACAATGAGACAACAAAAAAGATTACTTTAGACGGCGCATGGGCAGACCCAATTGAGGTTGTTTCAATGCCGGGCAGTATCGGTAATATCGTCCAGACAAAAGCAACGAAGTCCAGTATGACTTTTACATGGGGTGAATCAGCAGGGGCAAACTGCTATGACGTCTATTTTGGCAGTTCATACAGCAAGCTTAAATTCCAGGCAAGAATTACAGGAAGAACTGTGACGATTAAAGGAAGAAAGCAAGGCAGCGTGGGTTACGTTAGAGTAGTCCCGGTGCGCTTGACAAAACAGTCTTATACAGCTGCAGGTCTTGATACATATGGTACTTTAAAGACAACACAAAAGGCTGTTAAACTTTCAAATGAAAATGAATGGAATAAAAATTCTAAAACGATTCATTTTACTTGGACAAATCCAAATAAAATGACAGATGGCTTTGAAGTTAGAATCTATGACAATAAGAATAAATTAAAAGTAAAAACAACGACGAAAAAGAATTATTATTTCTTTAGAAAAGCAAATAAAAGAAATTCTTATAAAATAAAGGTTCGTCCATATATTAATGTAAATAATAAGAAATTATGTGGTTCCTGGAAAACAGCTTATGCATTACAGCCAGCTAACATTACCGGAGTAGCACAGGATGATGGCAGTGTTACGATTTCTTGGTCACCGGTTGGTGGATCCGTGAGTGGTTATGCGATTTATGCAGGATACTATCCGGATGAGAAGAGCATGGCACACATTGCAACTGTTGGCAGGAAGGTAACAAAGTTATCGACAGCAAAGATTGGCGGCAGCACAGTAATGTCCAATAAGAGATTGTACTTCTGTGTGAAATCAACTAAAGTTTCAGGTGGTGTAACATATTACTCTTCACCAAGCAATATTGCAAGTTCAAACTAAAAAAATAATAAAATAAAGAGAGTCGTCATACAGTTTTTGTATGACGGCTCTCTTTCGTTGTGAGGGAAAGTCCACTTTCTTCTTTACCAGTCAAAATAAAAAGGAATAAGTTGTACAAGTTATCATATATTGAGTTAAGAGGTGAGAAAAATGAATCAATCACTCGTACAGCTTTTTCCTAAAGAATTACGGAATTATTTTATACCACTAGCAGAAAAAACGGCTAAACTTCAGGAAATCAGAATCAGGGCAAACCAGCCGCTTGTATGCTATATGGAAGGGAACGAGTACTTTGTGGAAGGGACAGGCAGGCTGACAAGAGAGTTAGAGAATGCTGTTTCATTTTCCAGACATGAAGTATCAGATATTTTAAATTATATATGCAAATACTCGCCATATGCCTACGAAGAAGAAATGAGGCAGGGATTTCTGACAGCAGCCGGAGGGCATCGGATTGGTGTCGCCGGAGAATTAGTTTTAGAAGGCGAGAAAATTATCGGAATGAAAAATATTCGTTTCTTAAATATTCGTATTTCACATGAAATTGTCGGTGCAGCAAATGATGTGCTGCCATGCCTGTACAATATGGAAAAAGCATATTTTGACAGGCCGTTATATAATACTTTAATTATATCACCGCCGGCATTTGGAAAGACAACGATGTTACGTGATTTAATAAGACAAGTCTCTGATGGAAATAAGTGGGCATACGGAAGAACGGTAGGCGTTGTGGATGAAAGAAGTGAAATTGCAGGCAGCTTTTTAGGGGTACCGCAAAACGATGTTGGCATTAGAACGGATGTTTTGGATAACTGCCCTAAGGTGCATGGAATGATGATGCTGATAAGGTCAATGTCTCCGTACGTCATTGCGATTGATGAGCTTGGCGGAAGCGATGATGTAGCAGCGCTTAGAAAAGTCGTATATTGCGGATGTAAAGTAATCGCAACCATACATGGGGAAAGCTTAGAGGAAATCTATAAAAAAGGCTTTTTAGCTGATTTGTTAAAGGAAAAGGTGTTTAAAAGATTTGTTGTTTTAAAAAGAGGAAACAAGAGTCAAGTTCAAACAGAGGTTTTTGATGAGTGGGGTAAAAAATGTTAAAAGGAATTGGTTTTTTACTTATTATAGTAGGAAGCACAGGAATCGGCATGAGTTTTGCACAGGATTACTGCAATCGCTTTCTGGCATTACAAAAAATTCATAAAATGGTCGAATATATTGCAGATCGAATTTTCGTAAAAAAGGATCCTTTATCTGAGGCATTTTTATATGCCGCAAAAAGAATGGAGGGTGATTATCGAAAATTTTTATGTGCCATGTATGAGGATGTTGAAAAGAAAGAAGGGGAGAGCCTTGAACACATATGGAATAAAAACAGTATCCTTCTAAAAGACGAATTAATAGAACAAGATTTGGAAGAATTTTGTCATGCTATGGAGCAGACGGGATTTGATAATAAGGAAGGACAGCTGCGAGTCTTAAAGGATTATCTGGAGGCTCTGAGTGAAAAGATAACTTTTTTAAAAGAAAATAAAAAAGAAAAGTGCAGGCTTTATGAAATGGTTGGAATCATGAGCGGTATCTTATGTATTTTGATTTTATGGTAGTCTGCTAAAGGGGATAAGATGAGTATAGGCATTTTATTTAAAATTGCAGCAGTAGGAATTTTAGTGACAATTTTAAGTCAGGTACTAAAACATAGTGGAAGAGAAGAGCATGCATTTCTTGTTGGGCTTGCAGGTTTGGTTATTGTATTGTCTTGGGTCATTCCATATGTTTTTGAACTATTTGAAACAATACAGACTCTTTTTGAAATGTAGGTGAAACTATGGATATAGTTAAAATTGGTCTGCTTTCGATTGCGGCAATTATTTTTGCAATACAGTTTAAACAAACAAAACCGGAGTTTAGCTTTTTTATCATTATGGCAGCCGGGCTTCTGCTTTTTACTTATATCGTTTCTTACTTCTTTGATGTAATACGTTTAATAGATGAATTTAACAGCTATTTGGGGCAGTATTCTTCTTATTTACATCTTATATTAAAGGTTGTTGGAATTACATATATTTGTGAATTTTGCTCGAACCTGTGTAAAGATGCAGGATATGGTTCTGTTGCTTCGCAAATAGAACTGTGCGGAAAAATATCTATTTTTATTGTAGGTTTGCCAATACTGCTGGCACTGATGGAAACGGTGAGTGAATATGGAAGATAATGGAATGTATACAAACGGAATTTTAGAGCAGATTGATATGAGCGAAATCACAAAAGTACTATCCTCTGTTTTTCCGGAAACACAAGTCAGCTTTGAGCAGATTTTCACCCAATTGTTATCGGGAAATTTCAGTAATAGTATAAAGCTTTTTATTGAGTTTCTTAAACAGGCATTGTTTCAAGGGATATTGGAAAGTAAGCAGATATTTTTAATACTTTTGCTCATAGGTATATTAGGAGCAGTACTTGGCAGCTTGACAGAAGTTTTTACCAATCGTCAGGTAATTCGGTTTGCACATTATTTTATATATTTGATGCTCGCAGTTTTTTTATTAAAAAGCTTTCAGCTTTCCTTAAGCATTAGTCAGCAGGCTGTGAGTCTTGTCGTTGATTTTATGCGGGCATTTTTACCGGTGTACTGCATTAGTTTATGTCTTGGTTCTGGCGTTGCAACTGCCTATGGATATTATCAAATGGTTTTTTTTATTATCTTTGTATTGGAATCTGTTCTCCTCTCCGTTTTTATTCCGATTTGCGAATGCTATGCTTTTCTTGTAGTTATGAATGGAGTAGCAAAGGAAAAAAGATTTGATGGCATCTTGCACATGTTAGATAAAATGATTTCAGGAGGAGTAAAAGTAATCTTAGTACTGACAGTGGGAAGCAGTTTGCTGCAATCAATGATTACACCAGCCATTGATAATGTGAATACGAAGCTTTTGCAAAAATCTATCGGTGCAATTCCCGGACTTGGCGATATTACAGACTCGATGACGGACATTTTTTTAAGCTCGGCTTTATTAGTAAAAAACAGCTTAGGAGCAGCAGCACTGATCTGCCTTGTATTTATTTGCATTCTACCGCTGTTAAAGCTGTTTTGCCTTGGGGCAGCTATTAAGCTTGCGGGTGCATTAATTGGTATTTTTGGTGAGAAAAAACAAGTTCATTTCATTGAACAGATGAGTAACGGCAGCTTTTATATTTTTAAAGTAACACTTTGTGCCATGGCAATGTTTTTTATATCCATTGCGATGATTGCAAACGTGACTATAGGTGGTATGTAAATGCAGAATATGATAACGGTTTATATTGAAAGAGCATGTTTTTTTATGATTATTTCAGAGCTTCTCGTCCAATTTGCGGCAAGCAGTAAATACGAAAAATATATTAGTCTGCTGACAGGAATATTATGTATTACTATTTTAATCGTTCCGATTGGAGAGTTTTTTTTCCAAAGTAAATTAAATCATTATGTGGAAAAAACAGATGAGTTTGAACAAAAACTATCAGAATTGATGAAAAACAATAACATATACAGCAGAGAATCAGAATATAAAAAGTTACAGACGGATATGGAAAATCAAATCATCGATGAGGCTTACTTGCAAAAAGAAGAGGAAGATAAAAATATGGCACAGGAGACTAACAGAGATACAAGATTAGACGAATCCAGCCATATAAAAAAAGTAGAAATTACGGGAGTTCATATAGAAACAGAATCTTTGGAGGGGAGTCAATAATAATATGAAATTAAATATGAGTGAACTATTACATAAAATCGGCAAAGACAGACTTGTAATTTTAGTATTAATGGGTCTCCTTCTCATCGTTATAGCGATTCCGGTAGAAAAAAAAGATACCAAATCCAATAAAAATCCTAAGCAGTCAGAAAAGCAAATAAGTGTTGGGGATACACAAACTGATGCTGTAATCCCAAACGATACAAACATAAATGCAAGTGAAATTACAACAACCCAATATGGAGAAATGATTGCAAATAAGCTGGAAGATATTTTGCAGTATATGGAAGGGGTCGGGAAGGTAAAAGTATATGTGACAATGAATTGCTCGAAGGAGCTCATTGTTGAGAAGGATACTCCTTATACGAGAGACAACACAAACGAAACAGATAGTGCCGGGGGGAGCAGAAATATAACAAATATGAACAATGAGGATAATACCGTTTATGATACCGACAGTGAAGGAAATAAAACACCATATGTTATCAAGGAGTTAGAACCGATGGTAGAAGGAATCATGGTTGTTGCCGAAGGCGGCGGGAACGAACAAACAGCGGTTAAAATTAAGGAATCACTGTGCGGATTATTTGGAATTGCGTCAGAAAAGGTGACCGTAGCCGACATGAAATGAAAAAGAATGAAAGGATCAGAAAATACAATGAATATGTGTGTAATATAGGGGTGTACTAACGCATAAAATAAAGTAATTATAGATAGTTGCGGAAAAAAATACATAGCTGCGCAATTATTTAAAGTGATGAAAGTAAGAGGTATATAATATGAAAGGTAAGTATGATGTTAAAAAGCTTTGGAAGCGTAATCAGATTATGATTACGGCGCTGGCACTTATGTTAGCAATTGCCGGTTATTTAAACTTTACGGGCAAGGAAATTGGAAATGAAGTAATGGTTACAACGTCCGCACAGTTTGAAGAAGCAGACGCAGGAACCGTTGAAGAACAGGCAAGGACTGAGAATGTGGAAGAATCTCCGCTGCTTTATGATATTTCGGATGAAGATTTAGATACTTCTACAGCGGACATTGAGAGTCTGGACCAGGATTTAGCGGAAGGCGAATATTTGGACGAATCCGCAGCTGAAACAATCGGAGAAACAACAGATGCAACGGAAACAATGAGTGATACTGCATTAGCACCGACAGAAGCAGCAGATGAAACAGCAGATGCGAAAAGCACCGTCGATACAAGTGAAATTCCCGGAGAAGCTGTTTTTACAAGTACGACCGGAATTACAAGTCTTGCTTCGGCAAATTTATTAAAGGAGCAGACAAGGGCAAAAAATAAGGAAGCACTTCTTGAGATTATTAATAATACGAATATATCGGACAGCGCAAAGCAGGATGCCATTAACAGCATGATTTCACTGACTGAAATGGCAGAAAAAGAATGTAGTGCAGAAATTTTATTAGAAGCAAAAGGGTTTGATGATGTAGTTGTAAGCATTAGCGGGGAAACAGCAGATGTTATGATTGGGATGGCAGAACTTTCAGATGCCCAGAGAGCGCAAATAGAAGATATTGTAAAACGTAAAACCGGAATTACCGCAGAAAATATTATTATTTCTCCTGTTGGTGAATAAAGGTACTTGTGGTATACTCGATAATATTAAGAGAAATACTATGTATAAAAGATAAAGAGGTATGATTACATGAAACGAGTTATTTTAATTGTGCTTGACAGCTTTGGTATTGGCGAACTGCCGGATGCGGCAGAGTATGGTGATATAGGTACCAATACCATTGCGTCTTGTGCTAAGAGTTCTTTTTTTGAACTGCCAAATCTCAAGAAGATGGGATTATTTAATATTGATGGAGTACATGCCGGCGATAGGATAAGCAGTCCTATTGCTAAATTTGCACGTATGAAGGAAGCGTCAAAGGGTAAAGATACTACAATCGGGCATTGGGAAATTGCAGGTATTATTTCAGAAACACCGCTTCCGACTTATCCTGACGGATTTCCAAAAGAGATCATTGATAAATACAGTAAAGCGACCGGAAGAGGAGTTTTATGCAATAAACCATATTCCGGAACGGAAGTCATTAAAGATTATGGACAAAAACACATGGAGACCGGCAGCCTGATTGTATATACGTCAGCCGACAGTGTCTTTCAAATCGCTGCGCATGAGGATATTGTGCCGGTAAAGCAGTTATATGAATATTGTGAAATTGCCAGAAATATGTTGACCGGTGAACATGGAGTAGGCAGAGTCATTGCAAGACCATTTATCGGCAGGGAAGGTGACTTCAAACGCACCGCAAACCGCCATGACTATTCCTTGATACCGCCAAAGAAAACAATGCTTGATTTAATAAAAGATGAGGGGAAGCATGTCATTGGCGTCGGAAAAATAAAAGATATTTTTGCCGGTGCGGGTATTACCGAGTATACGTATACTGCCAATAATGCGGAAGGAATTGAAAAAACGTTATTTTATATGGACAAGGATTTTGAAGGCTTATTGTTTGTTAATTTAGTTGATTTTGATATGCTGTACGGCCATCGTAATGATATTGACGGCTATGCAAAAGCCTTGGCTTACTTTGATAAGAGACTGCCGGAAATTATAGCAAAATTAAAGGAAGAAGATGTTTTAATGATTACTGCAGATCATGGATGCGATCCCGGCTATCTATTATCAACTGATCATTCAAGAGAATACACTCCGTTTCTTATGTATGGAAAACAAGTAACACCGGATAATTTAGGAACAAAAGAAACCTTTGCAGATATAGGGGCAACTGTGGTAGACTATCTTGGTGTGGATTATTCAGACATAGCAGGTACATCCATGCTTCATCAAAATTAAGGAATACTTGGAGGACAAAAGAGTGAGTGATTATGAAGCAAAGATAAACAAAAGGAGGACATTTGCGATTATCTCCCATCCGGATGCCGGTAAAACAACATTGACAGAAAAATTTCTATTATATGGCGGTGCGATTAATCAGGCCGGAAGTGTAAAAGGAAAAGCGACGTCAAAGCATGCGGTATCTGACTGGATGGAAATTGAAAAGGAAAGAGGTATTTCGGTTACGTCTTCTGTGCTTCAGTTTGAATATGACAATTTTTGTATTAATATTTTAGATACACCCGGACATCAGGACTTTTCAGAGGATACTTATCGTACTTTGATGGCAGCTGATAGTGCGGTTATGGTTATTGATGCATCAAAAGGTGTAGAGGCGCAGACGAGAAAGCTGTTTAAAGTTTGTGTTATGCGAAAAATACCTATTTTTACATTTATAAATAAATTGGATCGTGATGCAAACGATACGTTTCATCTTTTAGATGAAATCGAAAAAGAGCTTGGTATTGCAACATGTCCCATGAATTGGCCGATTGGATCAGGGAAAAATTTTAAAGGGGTATATGACCGCAAGACAAAAGAGGTTATGACCTATACTGATACACAAAAAGGTACAAAAGAAGGAACGATGAATCATATTCCTTTAAATGAAGAAGAAAGAATTTTAGAGTTTATCGGAGAGGATAATAAAAACCTCCTTTTAGATGAAATTGAGCTTTTAGATGGGGCAAGCGATAATTTTGATATCGAGCTTGTTCAAAGCGGGGATCTGACACCGGTATTTTTTGGTTCAGCCCTGACAAATTTTGGTGTTGAAGTCTTTTTAAAGTATTTTCTTCAAATGACAACAACTCCGCTGCCTCGTATGGCTCATGAAGGAATGATTGATCCGGTTAAGAATCAATTTTCTGCGTTTGTCTTTAAAATACAGGCAAATATGAATAAAGCGCATCGAGACAGAATTGCCTTTATGCGTATTTGCTCCGGCAAGTTTGAAGCCGGTATGGAAGTTAGGCATATTCAAGGCGGCAAAGTGATGCGTCTGTCTCAGCCGCAGCAAATTATGGCAAGTGACCGTAAGATTGTGGAGGAAGCATATGCCGGTGATATTATTGGTGTTTTTGATCCCGGTATTTTTGCGATTGGAGATACTGTCTGCATGCCAAAAGAAAGCTTTCAATACGAGGGGATTCCAACGTTTGCGCCGGAGCATTTTGCCAGAGTAAGACAGATGGATACGATGAAGCGGAAGCAATTTGTCAAGGGAATTATGCAAATTGCACAAGAAGGTGCGATTCAGATATTTCAGGAATTCAATACCGGTATGGAAGAAATCATTGTCGGCGTTGTCGGTGTGCTCCAATTTGATGTACTAAAATATCGATTGGAAAATGAATATAATGTTGAGATAAAATTAGAAAATCTTCCGTATGAGCATATCAGATGGATAGAAAATAGTGATATTGATTTAAACAAGATTATTGGTACGTCTGATATGAAAAAGATTAAAGATTTAAAAGAGAATCCTTTATTATTATTTGTAAATTCATGGAGTGTAAAAATGACACTGGATCGAAATGAAGGGTTAATTCTTTCAGAGTTTGGAAAGAATAGTTAACAGAGGTACAATATGGGGAAAAATAATCGTAATATTAAACTTTTAATACTGTTATCTTTTGTGATGCTTACCTTTTGTGGCTGTGGTCTGTCGAGAGAGTTAGAGGAGTGGGAAACTCAAATTTCTGATATGGTCAACACAAGTGAAGGACAAGCAATTGCCGAAGGACTAAAGGAGCATAAGACACAATTAGAGAGTACTGAAATTTTAAAGGATACAGAAGAAGAGAGTAACAAAGAAGCTGAGACAGAAATAAAGAGTAAGGAAGAGGCAAAGGAAACTGAGGCTTTAAGTATAACTGATTCTGATACTCATGCGATGGAAAACCGCTATTATTATATGTATTTGTCTGATACGATGCGGACCGTATACAGGGAGATTTACGAAAGCATTCTTGAACGCAGGGAGGTTGAGCTGTCAACACTTTCTACTGATAATTTAGACATTGCCTTTCAAAGCGTTTTAAATGACTATCCGGAAATCTTTTATGTCAAGGGTTATCATTGCACCGAGGTAAAACGCGGAGATGAGCTTGTCAAGATTAAGTTCACGGCGGATTATGATAAAAGCGCAGAGGAAGTGACGGCAGCACAGGCGCAGATAGATGCCTATAAAAATACTTGCTTTGCCGGCATTTTGGAAAATATGAGCGAGTATGAAAAAGTAAAGTATATTTTTGATTATATTATTACTCATACAGAGTATGATTTGAATGCTCCGGATAATCAAAATATTTGCTCGGTTTTCATAGAGAAAAAATCCGTCTGTCAAGGCTATGCAGAGGCAACAGAGTATCTTTTAAGGGAACTGGGATTTCAAGTAACGATCGTGACAGGAACGGTAGAAAGAGGAGACCGTCATGCATGGAATCTTGTTATGGTTGATGGAAGTTATTATTATCTGGACACAACCTGGGGAGATGTGGATTATCAATCGGCGGAAGGCTTAGAGGCAGAAGTAGATAAATCGGTTATGCCGATAAACTATGACTATTTCCTGATAACGACAAATCAACTTACCAAAACTCACCGGATTGAAAATATTCTGCCGCTTCCGGCATGCGTAGCATATGATAACAATTATTATCATAAAGAAGGCTTATATTTTGAAAGTTTGGATGAGGAGAAACTTAAGGGGATTTTTGATACCGCATTTGAGTCCGAAAAGAAAAGTGTAACGATAAAGTGCGGCAATGAGGAAGTATATTCACAAATGTGTCAGTATTTATTGGACGAGAATAGAATTTTTCAATACCTGCGTTCAATGAAAAGCGTTTCATATTATGATAACCCGAATATGCAGACTTTATGCTTTTGGATAGAATAGTTCTTTCCAAAAATGGGAAGTTTTGATATAATAAGCAGATAGGAGTGGAAGGAGGTACCAAAATGGAGAAGGAGTTAGAAAGAGGTACTTATATACTAAAGGATGACGAGAATATTGGCGCAGTTCAAATTGCAGACGATGTGGTAGCTATGATTGCCAGTCTTGCGGCTACTGAAGTAGAAGGTGTAAGCGCAATGGTCGGTAATATTACGAATGAATTAATGTCTAAGGTTGGTATGAATAAGCTCAACAAAGGTGTTAAGGTAGAGATTATTGATAAAGCAGTATCAGCAGATCTGGCGATTATGATTGAATATGGTTATAATATTCCGGAGACTTGTCAGGCAGTACAGACGAAAGTAAAGGCTTCCATTGAGAATATGACCGGACTTGAAGTTGCTGATGTAAACATTCGCATAGCTGGTGTAAACATGAAAAACGGACAGTAAAAGAAAGATTAAGGGTGCGCCAATGGCAGCACCCTTTTCGCCATAAATAGACAATACTAAAAAACAAAAGGATAACAGTATGAGCAGAAGAGAAGTAAGGGAACACATTTTTAAATTATTATTCCGAATTGAGTTCAACAAGAACGAAGATATGCCGGAACAGATTCAACTCTTTTTTAACGAGGAAGAGCAGCCAATATCTGAAAAGGATCAAGCAGAGATTACTCAAAAATATGAAAAGATTATAGAGAAGCTTTCTCTCATTGATACTATGATTGATGAAAAGGCAGATAAGTGGAGTATTAAGCGAATGGGTAAAGTCGATTTAACTTTGCTTCGCTTAGCTGTTTATGAAATAGAGTATGATGAAGATATACCAACCGGAGTAGCTATAAATGAGGCTGTTGAATTAGCTAAAAAATTCGGTCAGAATGAGTCCCCTGCTTTTATAAATGGAATCCTTGCAAAGTTTACAAAGCAATAGGAGGCAGCCATGCAGAATGTTTACTCAGTAGCACAGGTAAACAATTATATAAAGAATATGTTTGTTCAGGATTTTATGCTGAATGCCATTGCTGTCAGAGGTGAAATCAGTAATGTAAAATATCATTCATCCGGTCATATTTACTTTACCCTAAAAGATCAAAATGGAACACTGGCCTGTGTTATGTTTAAAGGAAACCGTACCGGCCTTAAATTTCAAATGACAGAAGGACAGCAGATTGTTGCAAGCGGCTCTGTTGATGTCTATGAAAGAGACGGCAAGTATCAGCTGTATGCAAGGGAAATCGAATTAGACGGCGGCGGTCTTTTGTATGAAAAATTCCTGAATTTAAAGCAGGAATTGGAAGAAATGGGTATGTTTGCTGCCGAATACAAGCAAAAAATACCAAGGTACGTCAAAACTATTGGCGTAGTAACTGCGCCAACCGGTGCGGCTGTAAGAGACATTATTCAAATTGCCAAAAGACGGAACCCATATATACAAATTATTTTATATCCGGCCATTGTCCAAGGGGAGGCGGCCGCTAAAAGTATTGTCAATGGGATTCATGCCTTAGAAGAAAAGGAAGTTGACGTTATCATTGTCGGCCGGGGCGGAGGTTCGATAGAAGATCTTTGGGCTTTTAATGAAAGAATTGTGGCAGAAGCAGTATTTGACTGCAGTGTACCGATAATTTCAGCAGTAGGGCATGAAACGGATACAACGATTATTGACTTTGTCGCAGATTTACGTGCACCAACCCCTTCTGGAGCGGCAGAACTAGCCGTAGCGGATCTTACTCAGACATATGGTATTATGGCAGCATATAAAGAGCGGATGAACCGACTGGTGACACAGCACATCAGGCAGGAGAAAGCTGTCTGCCTGCAGCTTGAAATTCGCTTAAAGCATCAAAATCCAGCCTATAAAATCAGGCAGGAGAGAACATATCTCATTGGTATTGAAGAAAAATTAAAAGGTTTTATGGAGCAGATATTTCAAAAAAGGCGACACATTATGGAGTTGTATATTGCCAGGTTATCTGGTGTGTCACCACTTGAAAAATTAAATCAGGGATACAGCTTTGTGACGGATTTAGAGGGAAACAGCATTAAAGATGTTACACTCCTTGCGCCAAAGGATACAATCATTGTAACACTTAGGGATGGCAGGATAAAAGCAGAGGTAGAAGAAGTGTATCGAGAGGGTAGTGATTATGACAGATAAAATAGATAAAGTTTTAAGTGTACAAGAGGAGTTACCTTTAGAACAGGCCTTTTCAGAACTAGAGGAGGTGCTGACAGTATTAGAATCAGAGGATGTTACACTGGAAGAAGCATTTTCTCAGTATCAAAAGGGCATGAATTTATTAAAGCATTGTAATGATACTATCGATCAAGTCGAAAAAAAAGTTTTATTATTAAATGAAGATGGAGCATATGATGAATTTTAATGAAATACTAAAAGAGCGAATATTAGAAATTGAAGAAGTAATAAAGGGCTATCTCCCAAAGGAGGAGGGCAGGCAGAAGACTGTTTTAGAGGCAATGAATTATAGCATTCTTGCCGGCGGTAAAAGGCTGCGTCCGATGCTTTTATGGGAAGCTTATAAACTTTTTGGGGGAAATGGAGAAGTTGTAAAGCCATTTCTTACAGCGCAGGAAATGATTCATACGTATTCTTTGGTGCATGATGATTTGCCGGCGATGGATAATGATGAATTCAGAAGGGGCAGAAAGACAACACACGTTGTATATGGAGAAGCAGTGGCAATCTTAGCAGGAGATGCCTTATTAAACTATGCTTTTGAAACCGCAGCAAAGGCTTTTACGATGAGTCCGGGTGATATTAGTATCGAACGTGCCTTTTCAATTCTTGCTTCAAAGGCCGGAATTTTTGGCATGATCGGCGGTCAGACTGCCGATATCGAAGCAGAAGAGCGCACGAGTCCGCTTAGCAGGGAAGAACTCCTTTTCATCCATGAAAATAAAACCGCAGCCCTAATTCAATCATCACTGATGATTGGAGCAGCCCTTGCCGGAGCAGATTCGCAGCAGATTTCCAATATGGAGAAGGTTGGCTATAATATCGGTATTGCATTTCAGATTCAAGATGATATTTTGGATGTGACCGGAAGTGTAGAAAAATTAGGAAAGCTTATTGGCAGTGATGAGAAAAATAATAAAGAGACATATGTAACATTAGTTGGACTTTCCCAGGCAAAGGAAGAAGTGAAGCGCCTTTCAGAAGAAGCAGTCTCTCTTTTAGAGTTCAGCGGCAGGGAGAATAAATTTCTGATTCAATTAGTGCTTGGTCTTATTACAAGAGAAAGCTAAAGGAGTTTGTATATGTTTTTGGAACGAATTGAAAAAGCAAATGATATAAAGAAGATTCCTGCGGAGGGCTATGAAAAGCTGTCTGAAGAAATCAGACAATTTTTAATTGAAAAAATCAGTAAATCAGGAGGACATCTTGGATCAAACCTGGGAGCAGTTGAACTTACGATGGCACTTCATCTTGTACTGGATATGCCAAAGGATAAAATTGTCTGGGATGTCGGTCACCAGTCTTATACACATAAGATATTAACAGGCAGAAGGGAAGGTTTTGAACAGCTTCGCAGTTATGGCGGCATGAGTGGATTTCCAAAGCGGAAGGAAAGTAAATGTGATGCTTTTGACACCGGTCATAGTTCTACGTCGATTTCAGCCGGGTTAGGAATTGCGCAGGCAAGGGATATTAAGGGTGAGGACTATACTGTTGTTTCAGTTATTGGGGATGGCGCTTTGACGGGCGGAATGGCTTATGAGGCTCTTAATAATGCAGCAAGACTGGAAACCAATTTTATTATAATTTTAAATGACAATAATATGTCTATATCAGAAAATGTGGGTGGAGTTTCTAAATACTTAAACAATATTCGTACCGACAGTAAATACTTGGATTTAAAGGATAGTATTTATTATAAATTATTGGATGTCCCGCGAATCGGAGAACCGATTGTCCGGAAAATCCAAAAGGCAAAAAATAGTGTCAAGCAACTGATGATTCCCGGTATGCTGTTTGAAAATATGGGAGTGACATATCTTGGACCGGTCAACGGACATGATATGAATGCTCTGACAAAGGTGCTTAGGGAAGCAAAACGTAAAAAAACAGCAGTACTTGTACATGTTATAACGGAAAAGGGAAAAGGATATGGACCTGCCGAAAGGCATCCGGCACGCTTTCATGGTGCGGAGCCATTCCACATCGAATCCGGCTTGCCGGTAAAACCAAGAAAAAAGGCCAGTTATACGGATGTTTTTGCAACCGTTATGAATAAGCTCGGTGACAGGGATGAAAGTATCGTTGCAATTACTGCGGCAATGCCGGATGGAACCGGCCTAAAGCGCTTTCGCAACCGTTATCCGGAGCGTTTTTTTGATGTTGGGATTGCTGAGGAGCATGCGGTTACCTTTGCAGCCGGCTTGGCGGCCGGAGGGTTAAAACCGGTAGTAGCAATCTATTCTTCATTTTTACAGAGGGCCTATGATCAGATTTTACACGATGTCTGCATCCAGGACTTACCTGTTATATTTGCGATAGACAGAGCAGGACTTGTCGGCAGTGACGGTGAAACACATCAGGGGATTTTTGATTTGTCTTATTTATCGAGCATACCGGGAATGCATATTATGGCACCTAAAAATAAGTGGGAGCTTTCAGATATGCTGAAATTTGCCGTCGAATTAGGTAAGCCGATTGCGATTCGTTATCCCAGAGGTGAAGCTTATGATGAATTAAAAGAATATCGCCGGGATATGGAGCTGGGAAAAAGTGAAACAATCTATTACGGAAGAGACATCGCTTTATTTGCTGTCGGAAGTATGGTTAGTACGGCAAAGGGTGTGTATGACTGTTTAAAAGAACAGGGAATGTCACCTACGCTGATCAATGCCAGGTTCGTAAAGCCGATTGATGAACAGGCTGTGATTGACGCCGCAAGCAATCATAAGCTCATTGTCACCCTAGAGGAGAATGTTTTAAGCGGAGGCTATGGAGAAAAGGTTTTAAACTGTATTTTAGAACATAATCTTTCGTTAAATTTACTGCAGATTGCTTTGCCCGATGCTTATGTTGAGCATGGTAATGTCGAGCTTCTAAAAAAAGAAGTTGGAATCGATGAGGATACAATACTTAATAAAATAATAGAAGGATATAAGGAACTTGCATGAAAGAACGGTTAGATGTGCTTTTAGTTAAGCAGGGCTTAGCTGCATCCAGAGAAAAAGCAAAAACAATTTTAATGTCAGGCTGTGTATATGTAAATAATCAAAAGGAAGATAAACCCGGCTCTATGTTCGCAGAAGAAAAAATAATA